>JACQUR010000320.1 GCA_016210245.1 Chloroflexota bacterium | reverse complement strand
GTGGAAAGGTCCATGACGGTATCGGACCCCCAGCGGATGGCCCAGGTCATCTTCTCGACTTCCTCCTCGATGGAGGAAGCCACCGCGGAGTTGCCGATGTTGGCGTTGATCTTCACCAGGAACCGGCGGCCGATGATCATCGGCTCGCTCTCGGGATGGTTGAGGTTGGCCGGGATGATCGCCCGTCCGCACGCCACCTCGCTGCGCACGAACTCCGGATCGACCCGCTCGCGCAGGGCGATGAACTCCATCTCCGGGGTGATGATCCCCTGGCGAGCGTAGTGCAGTTGGGTGATGGCCTGGCCGGGCTTTGCGCGCAGCGGGCGATGCGTCAGGTCCGGGAAGACGGCCATGTTCGCCCGCGGGTCGTCGCTGTGCAGCCCGTCGTCGCGCGGCTGGATCTCTCGTCCCGCGTATTCCTCCACGTCGCCCCGCTCCAGGATCCAGGGGCGGCGGATCGGCGTGAGGCCGCGGCGGATGTCGGTGGTCACGGTCGGATCGGTGTAGGGACCGCTGGTGTCGTAGACGCGGAGTGGGGGATTCTCCTCGTAGCCGAAACGGTCTGAGGTCGGCGTGAGGCAGATCTCGCGCATGGGGACCCTGAGGTCCGGGCGCGAGCCCTGGAGGTAGACCTTGCGGCTGGCTGGAAAGGTGGACGAGCCATTGTGAGACCCCTGGACCATCTGTGCCTCCTTTGCCCGGCTGGCCACCAGTGACGTAAGGGCAGCGCGAGCGCCAGGCGTGAGCATGCCAACGACACCCTCGCGGCAGCACGGACGCACGTGTCCCTACCAGGTCCACAGTAGTCGTTCCACCATGCACAAAGAAAAAGACCACTGCGAACCCAAAGGCGGGCCACACTGGTCACCGTCCTTCGGCCGCATTCCCTACGCTCGTTTTCCGCTCCGCGGACGCTCGTCGTGTCCCGTGCGGCTTCCCGAGATCAGGTTCGAGGGGTTGGTGGGCCTGACCCCGCCTCTCAGCTGCTCGCTCCCCCAGCGTACCGGTCGCCTCTTCGGTTGTTGCGCCTGTCGGCGCCAGCCCAAGTATAGCAGGTCGAGCAGCACGGCACACCTGCCCGCAAGCTTGGGGGTCTGGCAGGTTTCTGTGCGCGGTGGTCGTCGGGGCGGACGGCCCTGTCCACCCGCCGCAAGCCGTAGGGGCAGACGGCTCTGTCGCCCCCTACGACTCCACGGCAAGACCTGCTCACTGGCAGGGCCAGGCCCCGTTGTGCCTGTCCTGCCCCGCGTGGGAGGGGGCGAATCGCTGGACGCTTCGGCCGTGGGCAGCCCGGGTATCACCCGGGCTGCCCACGGCCAGAACAACCGTGGCGCGGGCAGGCGCCCGCTACAAGCCGATCAACCTGGCGAGCTCCAGCACTACCAGATCGAGCAGGGATGCGCCGCTGCTGGATGCGGCGGCGAGTGTCCCTCCGCCAGGTTGCGCCGCGGCCGGAGCGCTGGGCGCGACCACGGAGATCGAGCCGTTGGAGGTAGCGGAGTCGAGCAGGTTGGTGTCGGCATCGGCCAGCCCGTCGTTCAGGTTGAGCGTGAGCGCACTCGAACTGCCGGCCGCCCCGACCGCCCGGAAGGTGAGCGTGGCCAGGATCTGTCGGCCGGTGAGCCCGGGGCTGGCCGCGCCCGCGATAGTCGCCCGTCCGGTCGCTGCCGCAGCATTGCAGCCGGAGGAGACGGTGGACGTGCAACTCGTGCCGAGCACGACGGTCGCATCATAGGAAACGTCGATCGTCCAGGCCCCCAGGTTGCTGCCATCCGGAATCTGCACTTGCAGCGCGACGGTGGTCGTGCAGCCCTGGGCAACCGTCGCGGCAGACGGCTGGATACTGACCAGGGCGGTGGCCACCGCCATCGGCGTTGCCGTCACCGTGGCCGTCGCGGTGGGGCAGATGGTGGCCGTAGCGGTCGCGGTCGCCGTTGCCGCCACGGTCGCTGTCGCCGTGGCGGTTGCCGCCACGGTGGCTGTGGCTGTCGGCACCTCGGTCGCTGTGGCTGTGGCCGTTGCTACCTGGGTAGCAGTAGGTGTGGCAGCAGGCGCCTCGGTGGCCGTGGCCGTAGGAGCAACCGTAGGCGTGGGGGCAGCGGCGCCAGCGACCACGCTGATCGAGCCGTTGGAGGTAGCGGAGTCGAGCAGGTTGGTGTCGGAATCGGCCAGCCCGTCGTTCAGGTTGAGCGTGAGCGCACTCGAACTGCCGGCCGCCCCGACGCCCTGGAAGGTGAGGGTCGCCAGGATCTGTCGGCCGGTGAGCCCGGGGCTGGCCGCGCCCGCGATAGTCGCCCGTCCGGTCGCTGCCGCAGCATTGCAGCCGGAGGAGACGGTGGACGTGCAACTCGTGCCGAGCACAACGCTCGCATCATAGGAAACGTCGATCGTCCAGGCCCCCAGGTTGCTGCCATCCGGAATCTGCACTTGCACCGCGACCGTGGTCGTGCAGCCCTGAGCAACCGTCGTGGTCGGCGGCTGAATGCTGACCAGGGCCGTGGCCACCGCCATCGGCGTCGCCGTCACGGTAGGCGTCGCAGTGGCACATGCCGCAGCGGTCGCCGTAGCAGTGGCGGTGGCCGCTACCGTGGCCGTGGCACTTGGCGCTGTGGTCGCCGTAGCCGTAGGTACCTCCGTGGCCGTTGCGGTCGGCGGCGTCGTCGCCGTCGCCGTGGCAGTCGGCGCCGTGGTCGCTGTGGCCGTCGCCGTAGCGGTTGGGAGCGCCGTCTCGGTCGGGATGGACGTGTTCGTAGGCGCAGCCGTCGCGGTGGCCGTTAGCGTGGCGGTAGCCGTCGCCGTGGCGGTAGCCGTCGCCGTGGCCGTCGAGGTAGCTGTGGCCGTGCGCGTGGCGGTGGCCGTGGACGTGGCCGTCGCCGTGAACGTGGCCGTCGCCGTGGCGGTCGCCGTTGGGGTAGAGGTGGCCGTAGGTGTTGGCGTCGGGTTCGCGATCGCGATCGACCCGTCGACCTTGGTGACAGGAATCGCAGTGCCGGCCGGGTCGGTGAAGGTGACGACGCTCACCGTGAGGGGACTGGAGTTGCCATCGACGCCGAGGGCATGGATTCCCAGGCTTGCCAGCGTCTGGGTGCCCGCGAGCCCCAGGGCAGAGGTGCCAGCGATCCGCAGTGTGGTGGTGCCCAGTGGGGTGGCCGTCGCGGTCGGGGCTGTCGTCGCCGTCGGAGCTGTCGTCGCCGTCGGGGCTGCAGTCGCCGTCGTGGCTGCGGTCGCCGTCGTGGTAGCCGTCGCGGCTATGGTAGCCGTCGCGGTCGGGGTAGCTGTCGGCGTTGGGTCACAGATCGAAACCGCGCTGGTGCAGGTGACGTGGAGCACCGTCGAGTTATAGGTGATATCCACGGTCCACGCGCCCAGGAGGACGCCGCTGGGCAGGCTGGCCTTGAGGGCCACTGTGCCGGTGCCGCCCGGGGCGATCGTGCTCGTGAACGGGTCGATGCCAACGGACGCCATGGCTGTCGGCGCCGGCGGCGGAGACGTGGGCTGCGCCGTGGGCTCTGCCGGCGGGTTCGTGGGCGCCGGCGGGCTCGTGGGCGCCGGTGTGTTGGTCGGCACCGGCGTGCTGGTCGGCTGCGGCGTGTTCGTGGGCACCGGGATGCTGGTGGGCACCGGGGTGCTGGTGGGCACCGGGGTAGCGGTAGGAACGGTCACGCTCTGCGCGCCGCAGTCCGCGGCCGAGGTGACGCCGATGATGTCGCCAGCGTGGCCGGCGTGTCCCTGGAACTCGGCCGAGTTCGAGTCGAGCGTCAGGAACTCGTAGGTGCCCACGCCGGTCGCGTGGCAGATATTGATGCTCGTGGGCGCCAGCGGTCCGCCGATCGGCAGCGCCGTCTGCGTCGGAGTGATCCCCGGGGCGAGCGTCGCGGCAAGGCCCGGGGTGCCCGCTTGCTGGGTCGCGCGCGCGACCGCGGCGGCCATCAGCCGGGCTGCGCCCTGGAGCGGGGCAGAGTCCATGGGCGGCGGGTCGACCGCATCGAGCCTGCCCGCCCCCGTCCCGGCCTCGCCGGGCGTGGGTTGCGCGTCCGTGGAGCGCGTGGGGAGGCCGGCGGGCCGCGGCGGGGGTGGCGGCACCACCGTCATCTCGCCCTGGGCCACCCGCTGCGTCACGCCACCAGCGACCACCTCGGAGCTGCCGCTGATCTGGCGGATTACCTGGAACCCGTTGTTGGTGATCGTCGTCTGTACGACCGTGCCACCCAGCGGCTGCAGCTCGACACTCAGCGCCGCCAGACCGTCGGCGGCGGCTGCGCTCTGGGAGGCGGTGCCCCGCACCCGCACGACCGCCGAGGGAGTTTCCACCTGGAAACTGGAGTTGGCGGTGGGCAGTTGGGCCACGCTGCTGAGCAGCGTGCCCAGCGCCTGGGCGACGGCCACGCTCGTGTCCCCGCCCGTGCGGCGCTCCAACCGCCGCACCAGGATCTCCGCCTCGGGCGAGAGATCCACCGCGCTGCCATCAAAGAAGGTCAGCCGCGCCAGGCCCCCGGGGCCGGTCAGCACCCGATCGCCTACCTCCAGCGTCTGCCCGTCCAGCCCGGACTGGCGGAAGCCGCTGGTCGCTTGCTGGACCTCGACCGGCTGGCGGACGACCTGGAGCGTCGTCCCGCCGGCCACCACCTCCGCACCTTCGGCGGCGGGCGGCTGGCCCGCCGCCGGCAGCAATACCACCAGGGTCAGCACAACTGCCAGACCCAGTGACAGCCCCGAAACCGACGCGCGCATCAACCGCCTCCCTCGAGCCGCCGTAGCGGCATCCGCACCAACTCCACCGCCTGCCCGTAGGCCGGGCGCAGCCCTTCATCCGCCGCCACCTGCTCCAGCACCGGGTCTCCCCGCGCCTCAATCCCGGCGGCAATCCGCTCCGTGGCCGTCACCAGCGCCTCCGCCAGTTCCTGCGCCCGCCCGGGGTCGTCCGTCTGCGCCAGCTCCACCCCCGCGTCCCGCGCAAACCCTTCCCAGGCCAGCACGTACTGCAGCGTCGGCGCCAGTCCCTGGGCCGTCTCCGCTACCTGCGTGTCCAGCGCCTGCGCCCACGCAATCTGCGCCTGGTCCAGCGCCCCCCACGTGTAGCGGATCAGCCCCACCCCGTCGCCCGGGTCTTCCACCTTGCCGTCGTGGTTCAGGTCCCCAAACAAGCCCCCCGGCTGGCCCTGCACCAGGTACTGGCCCTCCAGCAGGTTCACCAGGTGCTCCGCCTTGCGCTGCGCCCCGCCCAGGTTCTCCGCCTGGGCGTCGTCCCTCAGGATCAACGCCTGCACCAGCGCCAGCCCCGACAGCCGCCGCAGCCCCTCCAGCGACGCCAGCCCGTAGCGCGAGTCCGGCCAGCGGAACAACAGCCGCCGCGTCTGCACCAGCGCCCCCCGGTCCACCTCGCCCTGGAGCACCAGCGCCCCGCTCGGCTGCGCCTGCGGCTGGTCGTCCTGCGCCTCCAGGCTCACCATCACCTGGCTGTACTGCCCCAGCAGGTTCTCCGCAGCCGGCTGGCTCCAGGTCAGACTGGCCGCTCCCGTCTCGTCCGGCGCCAGCTCGCCCACCGGGCGCGCCAGCCGCCGCTCCTGGCTCAACAGCCACACCCGGTACACCTGTCCCTCGGGCGCGGCGGGCAGGGCCGAGACCTGCACGCTCAGACGGTCCAGCAGCCCCTGGTCATCTCCCAGGGTCGCCACACCTCCGAACTCCTGCGCGTGAACAGGAATCGGCAAGAGGCTGGCCAGCAACAGGGCGATCAGAGCTACCAGGGGGGAGAACGCCCTGTTCCGGGAGGCTATCGTCGCGCTGGCCTCACCGCGGCGCACGTTCCTAGACGGCATTCCCAAGTACCACGCCTCTCACAGAGTTAAGTCCCAGTGCAGCCAATACACGCCAATGGGAACAACGGCGAGCGCCAGTATATCCGCCAGTCCGCCAGTCGTCAACGGCATTTCGCCTGGTTTAGCCAATAAGTACTATGCGACCTCGAACGACCGTGCCCTTCGTCCCCCCTTCCCTCGCAGGGAAGGGGGTCGGGGGTTAGGTCCGGGCGCCGGGGGGTTAGGTCCCCGGGGTCCCTGGCGTCACCGCCTCCAGCGGCCACAGCCCGGCTTCCTTGGCCAGGTCGCCCCCGTTGCCCACCACCACCGTCCCGGCCTGCGCCCACGGCACCGTCTCCAGCCACAACTGCAACGTCGCCCGCTGCAGCCGCACCCCCACCACCGGCCCGTACTGCTCCACCGCCAGCGGCAGCCCGTACGTCTCCAGCCAGTCCGGATCGCTCAGATAGTACTCCCGCAACGCCGGATAGGGGTCCAGCAGCTCCACGTGCCGCGCCACCACCGCCTCCCAGTCGAGTCCCGCGTCCCCGCTCGTGTCCGCCGCCCGCGGCACCTGGCGGAAGGCTTCCAGCCACCCATCCGCGCCCTGCCGATTCAGGTCG
>JACQUR010000319.1 GCA_016210245.1 Chloroflexota bacterium | reverse complement strand
GGCTCAGGTCCTTCGACAGGCTCAGGATGAGCGGAGGACCCCGGGGTCCGCTCATCCTGAGCCTGTCGAAGGACCTCACGGTCGCGGCCCGGATCGCTCCCCTCTCTTCACGAGTCACAGCGTGCTGGCCGCTCGTTCGAGCTTACTCAGTAGTGGATGGCCAGGGTCGTCCCCACGTCCGCCCAGTTCCAGAACCAGAGCGAGTCGTCGTAGCTCATGCCCAGGCAGCCGTGGCTGCCGGAGTAGCCGAAGTTCGATGACCAGTAGTTATAGTGAATCGACGCGCCGCCGTCGGTGAAGTACTGCGTGAACAGCACGTCCTTGAGGTAGTAGCCCCCCTTCGCCTTGCGCGGGATGCCGATGGTGGCGCTGTCCATGGTTTCGTTGGCCACGCGCCGCAGAATCTGGAAGGTGCCGGTTGGGGTCTGGAACACCTTGGTACCCTTGATGACCAGGGTCGAGTAAACCGGCTGCCCGTCTTCATAGGCGGTGGCGATGGCGGGCTCGTTGAGGTCCACGTCGATCCAGCGGCCCGGAAAGTTCCCGGCAGGTGTGCCCGGGAGACGCACGACCGACGAGTGGATGTAGCGGCCCGGGCCAAGGCGGTACCACGTCTCCCCATCCTCGCCCTGCACCGCGTCCTGCACGAAGACCGGTGAGTTGTGGCCGAGCTGCTCCAGCTCGGTGGCCACGTCGACAAAGGGGCGGCTGCGGACGTTGGCCGTGCCGATCGTCCGAGCGGGCAAGCCGAGATGGCGGATGATCGGCGGGGCGCTGACGTACCATGCTGGGGGGGGGCTGGCGGGTCCGATATCCTCGAAGGGCACGAAGCCCTGCACGTCCGACTGCGGATCGGCCACGAACAGCCAGGATCCCTGCTGCGGCCGAACGACCTGCAGGTAGCGCCACGACGGAACTGCCTCCAGCGGCGTCCCGTCCCGCGCCGGGCTCGGCCACAGGGCCGTCTCGCGGTGGTTCATGATCCAGAACGGATCGAAGTCCGGTGCTGCCCAGGCGGAGGCGGCAAGCGGCGCACTCAAGCTGAGCAGCAGGGCCAGCAGCGGCCAGATGGTCCAGTAACGCTTCACTAATCCACTCCGTCTCGGGATGGCCGGGGCAAGCGCCTCGGGGGCGGGGGGACACCCGGCCCAACCTTCCATCCCCTGGCTGGTCTGCGCGCGTGCTGGCCGTTGGTCCTCCCTTCGGGTGTCCAGCCGGGCAAGCTGACGCGCGCAGCAGCGCCTCGCGCTGCCACGCCGAGGCAATGCAATGCGCGTGCCCCATGGTCGGGGGTCAGGGGCCAGTAGGCAGTGGTCAGTAGGCAGTGGTCAGCTACTATGTGATCAACGCGACGGCTGACCACTGACCGCTGACCACTGACGGCTGATCACTGACCACTGATGGCTGCTCGCTTCACGCCCCAGGTTGCCCGACTGCTCGGCCGGGCTCGGGTGGCCCACCTGGCCACCGCCGATGCCGCCGGGCGCCCGCACGTCGTGCCCATCGTCTTCGCCTTCGACGGCCAGCGGCTCTACTCGGCCGTGGACGAGAAGCCCAAGCGGGTGGGACCGGGCCAGCTTCGGCGCGTCCGCAACCTGCGCGAGCGCCCGCGCGCCGCGGTCGTGGTGGACCGCTACGACGAAGACTGGTCGCGCCTGGTGTACGTGCTGCTGGAGGGGCCGGCGCGGCTGCTGGAGGCCGGGGCGGAGCACGCGCGGGCGGTGGAGCTGCTGCGGGCCAAGTACCCGCAGTATGTCCGCCATCGACTGGAAGAGCGACCGATCATCGCCCTCGATCCGGAGCGGGTGGTCGCGTGGGGACGGCTGGAGGAGGACCCTTCGTAGCCCTGGGCCAACGCCCCTCCCACCTGTAGGGGCGGACCCTGGTGGGGTGGGCGTCTCTGCCCGCGCCACCACCCTGCACAGGCGAGCCGCCTGTGCCACCAGGCTTGTGGGTGGTGGCCCAGGCGGCTCGCCTGTGCATCGCCCGCCCCACGGAGCGCGCCGCGGGTGCTACACGCGCCAGTAGTTGGGCGCCTCTTTGGTGATCAGCACGTCGTGCGGGTGCGCCTCCTGCACCCCCGCGCCGGTGACGCGCACGAAGCGGCTGTTCTCCTTCAGCTCAGCGATGTCGTGCGCGCCCACGTAGCCCATGGCCGCGCGCAGGCCACCCACGAGCTGGAAGACCAGGTTGGCCAGGGGGCCCTTGTAGGGCACCTGGCCTTCGATGCCCTCGGCCACCAGCTTGTCCGCCCGGGCTGCGTCCTCCTGGAAGTAGCGGTCGGTGCTGTAGCCGCGCTCCTTCATCGCTCCGATCGAGCCCATTCCACGATAGGCCTTGAAGCGCTCGCCCTGGTAGAAGATCACCTCGCCGGGGCTCTCGTCCACCCCGGCCAGCAGGCCGCCCAGCATCACCGCGTCCGCGCCCGCGGCGACCGCCTTGGCGATGTCGCCGGAGTAGCGCACGCCGCCGTCGGCGATGATTGGCACGCCGTAGCGGGCGGCCGCCCGGGCGCAGTCGTACACCGCGGTGAGCTGCGGCACCCCCACCCCGGCCACCACCCGGGTGGTGCAGATGGAGGCCGGGCCAACCCCCACCTTGACCGCGTCGGCGCCCGCGTCGACCAGGCGCAGCGTCGCCTCGGCGGTGGCCACGTTCCCGGCCACCACGTCCACCGAGGAGAACTCGGCTTTCACCCACTCGACCATTCGGGCCACGCTGCGCGCGTGGCCGTGGGCTGTGTCCACCACCAGCACGTCGGTGCCCGCGGCCACCAGCGCCTGGGCCCGCTCCTGGCTGTCGCGCCCGACGCCGACGGCCGCGCCGACGCGCAGTCGCCCATGCCCGTCCTTGCTGGCGAAGGGGAACTCGATGTTCTTCTTGATGTCCTTGACCGTGATCAGCCCCTTGAGCCGCCATTCCTCATCCACCACTGGCAGCTTCTCCACCTTGTGGCGGTGCAGGATCTCCCGCGCCTCGTCCAGGGTCGTCCCCACGGGCACGGTCACCAGGTGCTCGCGGGTCATGACCTGCGCGACCTCCTGGTCCAGGTCGTCCACGAAGCGGATGTCACGGTTGGTCAGGATGCCTACCAGCGTGCCATCCTCGGTGATCGGCACCCCGGAGATGTGGAACTTGTCCATGATAGCGATGGCCTGGGACACGCTGGCGTGGGGCCCCAGGGTGATCGGCTCCACGATCATGCCCGACTGCGAGCGCTTGACCTTCTCCACCTCGTCCACCTGGTTGGGGATGCTCAGGTTGCGGTGGATGATGCCCATGCCGCCCTCCCGCGCCAGGGCGATCGCCATCCGCGCCTCAGTCACCGTGTCCATCGCCGCCGAGACGACGGGGATGTGGAGCCGGATGCGGCGGGTCAGTTGCGTCGCGGTCGACACCTGGCTGGGCAGGACGTCGGACTCCGCTGGCACCAGGAACACGTCGTCGAAGGTCAGGCCTTCCTTCTGAAACTTGGGATCGGTCATGGCGCAGGCTCCCACGGGGGGGTAAAGACAGAGCGCACGCTCACCGCGTGCGCTCCAGACAGCGGGCTCGTGCTTCCAAGAGGTGAAGCCATGCCGTATCTTAGCAGAAGCATCCGGACGCGCTCAAGCTCATTGAGGTTGGAGGTTGAAGGTTGGAGGTTGAAGGTTGGATCC
>JACQUR010000325.1 GCA_016210245.1 Chloroflexota bacterium | reverse complement strand
GAATCGCTGCTCGATCGTCGTTGACGTGCTCGAGCACCTCGTTGAGCAGGATGACGTCGAAGCTCGCGTCGGGGAACGGAAGGTCTTCGGCCGGCGCCTCGAAGATGTTGGGCAGGCTCGGGCTGGCCAGCACGACCTTCTCCAGGTCGATGTCCACGCCGTAGACGTGGTCGCTGAACTGGGCCAGCCTGGCGACGTACATGCCCAGGCCGCAGCCCACGTCCAGGATGCGGCGATCTTCCAGGGCCACGTGCTGCCGAATCTGGGCCAGCCGGCGGTCCTGGCCGCGGCGCCAGACGTAGCTGGGATGGCCGAGGTGGATGGCTTTGGCTTCAGCGAGCATGGCTCTTCCCGGGGAGGAGAGGATGGGGACGCGCGAACCGAGCGCATGCTAGCAGATGTTCGACACCCGCACAAGCGAGTGAGGAGTGCTGAGTGCTGAGTCCTGAGTCCTGAGTGAGGAGGCGTCCCTCACTCAGCACTCAGGACTCAGCACTCAGCACTGAAAGAGGCAGCCGTACGGTGATGGTTGTCCCCAGCCCTTCCTGGCTCTCGACGGTGATGCTGCCGCCGTGCTGCTCGGCGATCTGGCGCGCGCCGGCCAGGCCGATGCCGGTGCCGGGAATCCGCCCGATGACGTTGCCGCCGCGCTGGAAGCGCTCGAAGATGCGCGACAGGTCGGCGGTCGGGATGCCGATGCCATGGTCCTGGACCTGCACCACCGCCCACGAGTCCTCCCGGGCTACCCGCACCGTGACCTCGCCGCCCTCGAGACTGTACTTGATGGCGTTGCCCAGCAGGTTGCCCAGCACCCGCTCCAGGCGGGCCGCGTCCCACCAGCCGACCAGTTCGGGCACGGTCGCCTCGACCTGGACCTGGTGGCGCCCGCTCGTCTGCTGCTGCTCGGCGGCCACCTGGCGCGCCAGCGCCACCAGGTCCGTGGGCTTGCGGATCAGCGCCAGGGGCTGGCCGAGCTCGAGGCGAGCCAGGTCCACCAGCTCGTCGATCAGCGCGCGCATCTTGTTGGTGATGGCGTCGACCTTGGCCAGCCCGTCGAGCAGCCGCGCCACCTGGGGCGTATCCAGGCGGGCTGCCTGGCGCTGGAGCAACTGGGCGTAGCCTTTGATGGCCGTGAGCGGGGTCTTGAGGTCGTGGGCCGCCGAGGCCAGGAACTCGTCGCGGCTGCGCAGCGCCTGCTGGAGCTGGCGGTAGAGGCGCGCGTTGTCGATGGCCAGGGCGCAGCGGCGGGCCAGGTCCTCGGCCAGCGCCAGGTCCTCCGGTCCGTAGTGGCGGCCGGACTCGGCCAGGGCGAAGGTGAGCGCGCCGAGCGTGCCGCCGCGGGCCAGCAGCGGCACGAGCATGAGCGACCGGGCGCCGAGCGCGCCCAGGATGTGGAGACGCCCGGTCTCGCGAATGGTTGCCCTCAACCAGGCCTCGGACACGTCCGGATACAGCTCCGCCTGGCCGGTGCGGATCACCCTGGCCGCGCCCGCTGGCGCGTTCGGCTCGGGTGGCGGGTGGCGCGCCTGCAGCTCACGCAGCCGCGCCTCCCTGGCCGGGTCGGCGCAGGCCAGCTCGACCCGGCGGATGCGCCCATCCTCCTCGGCCAGGTGAATCACGCAGTAGTCAGCCAGGGTGAGCACGGCCAGGCGGGCCACGCTGGCGAGGGTGGCCTCGTAGTCGAGCGAGCTGGCCAGCACGCTGCTGGCCTCGGCCAGGAAGGCCAGGCGCCGCTGCCCCGCCTCAGCCGCGGCCCGGGCGGCCTGCTCGCGGATGAGCTGGGCGCGCTCCTCCTCTGCCCGCTTGCGCTCGGTGAGGTCGCGGATCACGCTGGTCACCAGCAGCCCGGCCTCGGTCTCCAGGGGGCTGAGGCTGATCTCGGCTGGAAACTCACTCCCATCCTTGCGCCGGCCAGCCAGCTCCAGGCCAGCGCCCATCGGTCGGACCCGGGGCGCAGAGGCGTAGCCGCCCCGGGAGTGCCGGTGCGCCGTGCGGAAGCGCTCGGGCAACAGCAGCTCCACCGGCTGGCCGAGCAGCTCGTCGCGGGAGTACCCGAAGAGCTGCTCGGCCTGGGCGTTGGCCAGCGTAATCCGCCCCTCGTGGTCGACGGTCACGATGGCGTCCGGCGCCGACTCCAGCAGCCCCCGGAACTTCGCCTCGGCGGCCTCCGCCTGGCGCAGCAGGCGCGCTTGCTCGGCCTCCGCCTGCTTGCGCGCGGTGAGGTCGCGGACCATGGCGAGCACGAGCCGCCCGTCCACCGCCTCGTCCTCAATGGGGCTGAGCGACAGCTCGATGAAGATGTACTCGCCCGACTTTCGCCGAGCGGGCAGCTCCAGCGACCAGCCCGGGCTGGGCGCCGGCCCCGGGGCGAGGGCAGGGTGCTGGGCCAGAGCAGCCTGAAGTTGGAGCCTGGGACGCTCGGGAACGAGCGTCTCGAAGGGCAGGCCAATCGCCTCCGCGGCCGAGTAGCCGAAGAGCGTCTCGGCGGCCGGATTCCAGAGCACGATCCGGCCGGTGGTGGCATCAGCCACGATCACGGCCTCGCGGACGGTCCAGAAGAGCTGGCCGATGCCCAGGTCTTGCGGCTGCACGGTCGGCACGGGGCCATTTACTCCGAAAGTGGGCGTAGTAAATCCAGGGCGAATGTACATCATTCGCACTTGCGAATTATAGGGGACCGTGAGGGGCCGGACCTACCCCCCCAGCCCCCTTCCCTGCGAGGGAAGGGGGAGACGGCCAGCGGGCGGAGCGACTCCCCCTTCCCTTGTAGGGAAGGGGGCCGGGGGGTTAGGTCCGGCCCCGGGGGAGAGGTCCGGCTCAGGCGTGGTGCGTGAGCTGGTCCACCAGCGCCAGCAGCTCGTTCAGGTCGAACGGTTTGGCCAACTGGGCCTCGGCGTCCATCTGCACTCGGCGCTCGGCCACCTCCCGCGCCGCGGTCAGGATGATGATCGGGGCATGCGGTCCTGGCTGCTCCCGATAGGCGCGCACGAAGGCCCACCCATCCATGATCGGCATGCGCACGTCCAGCAGGATCAGGTGGGGTGGGAGCTGCGCGATGCGCTCGAGCGCGGCTGCGCCATGGTGGGCGGTCACCACCTCGTAGCCTTCGTCTGCCAGCGCCAGACCAACGAACTCCCGGATGCTCTCGTCGACGTCCACCACCAGCACCCGTGGGGCTTCCTTCATGCCCTTGCCTCCGTCTCGCGACTCTGGGCACCCTGGCCAGTCGGCAGGTACACGACGAAGCAGGTACCCCCATCGGGTGGGAACTCGGCCACCAGCTCTCCGCCGTGCAGTTCCACGATCTGGCGGCTGATGTACAACCCCAGGCCCATGCCCGCCCGGTAGTCGCCCGCGTGCGCCTGGTAGAAGCGATCGAAGATCCGTGCGCGGTGCTCGGACGGAATCCCGACGCCGTGATCCCGCACCGCCAGGTAGACTGTCGTGGCACCCGGCTGGGCTACCTCGACCTCGACCTGGCCACCCTCTGGACTGAACTTGATGGCGTTGTCGAGCAGGTTGGTCAGCACCTGCTCCAGGCGCAGGGGATCGACGAGCGCCAACACCTGGGCGGGCGCGCGCACCCGCACCGTATGGCTACTCGTCGTCGCTCGGGCCACGGCCGCCGCGCCCGCAACCAGGGGTACCAGGTCCACCAGCTCCGGCTCCAGCGCCAGCTTCCCAGCCTCGATACGGGAGAGGTCGAGCAGTTGGCCCACCAGGCGGGACAGCTTGTCCGATTGCTGGACGATCGCCCGGAGCGATCGACGGACCCGCTCCGGGTCGATGGCTCCTGCCTTGTCCAGTTGGCGGAGCACCAGTTGCGCGAAGCCGCGCAGGCTGGTGACCGGGGTTTTCAACTCGTGGGCAGCCACTGAGAGGAACTCGTCGCGCGTGCGGAGCGCCGCCTCGGCCTCGGCCCGGGCAGCCTGCTCGCGGATGAGCTGGGCACGCTCCTCCTCCGCCCGCCTGCGCTGGGTGATGTCGCGGATCACGGTGGTGACCAGGAGTTCGCCGTTGGTCTCCAGGGGACTGAGGCTGATCTCGGACGGGAACTCGCTCCCGTCCTTCCGCCGGCAGGTGAGTTCGAGGCCGCTGCCCATGGGCCGGATATGGGGAGCAGCGCGGTAGTGGTCGCGGTAGCCCGCGTGCGCCGCGCGGAAGCGCTCGGGCACGAGCAGCTCGATGGTCTGGCCGAGCAACTCCTCGCGGCGGTAGCCAAAGAGCTGCTCCGTCTGCGCGTTGGCCAACACCATCCGCCCTTCGCGGTCCACACTCACGATGGCGTCCGGCGCCGATTCCACCAGCGCGCGGAACTTCGCCTCGGTCGCCTCCGCCTGGCGCTTCACCTCCCGCACGGCGCGCAGCTCCAGCTCGGCCGTAGCCGAGGCAGCCAGGTGCTCGAGCACCTCGCCCTCCTCCCCGGTCCACGTTCGCGGCCTGAGGTCGACGGCGCAGAAGACACCCAGGACCCGTCCTTCAAGCGTCGCCAGCGGCGCTCCCGCATACGCCACCAGCTCGTGCTCGAGCGGGGCAGGAGGGCACCGGCTCAGCGGGTGCGCGCGGACGTCTTCGATCAGCAGCGGCCGGCCGGAGGCGACGACGTGCTGGCAAAGGGCGGACACCAGGGGCTGCGCGCGCCAGACAGCCCACGGCTCCGCCAGGCCAACCGCGCTCCTGGCGACGGCCCGCTCCCCGTCCACCAGAACGAGCAGGGCCACGGGAGCATGCAGCAACCTGGCCGCCAGGCGGGTCAGCCGATCGAATGCCTCCTCAGGGGCTGCGCCGACGTGGGCTGCGGGCCCAGGGCCGACCACCTGATCGGAGGTCTGGTCGGGACTCGAGCGCTCGACAGGCATTCCCCCTCACCTTACGCCATGACAGCCAGATTCACCATACCATACCATATACATACCCCATACATACCCCAGATCCTTCCTCGCCCGCCTGGGCAGGGACGCCCTCGCTTACCCGGCGCCAGCGTAGACCGCCTCCGCGGCCTCGAGCGCTGCGCCCGGGCGCGGGTGGTACCCCTGCCGGCGCAGCGCTACCTCCAGCCCATTGAGCAGCAGGGCCACGTTGCGGCGCTGGGCGGAATGGCCCATGATGCCGATGCGCCACAGGCGCCCGGCGTAGGCGCCCAGGCCGCCGCTGATGTCGAGTTGGAACTCGGTCGCCAGCACATCTCGTACCGGGGCTTCCGCCACGCCCTCGGGGACCAGCACGGCCAGCACGGAGGCGAGGCGATGGGCCGGCTCGGGCAGCAGGTGCAGGCCCAGCGCCTCCAGGCCGGCCGTTGCGGCCCGGGCGTGCAGGCGATGGCGGGCGAAGCGCGCCTCCAACCCCTCCTCCTCGATCAGGCACAGCGCCTGGTGCAGCGCGTAGACGTTCAGCACGGGCGCGGTGTGGTGGTAGATATGCTCCGTCGACCAGTAGCGCGCGTGCAGGGTGAGGTCGAAGTAGAAGCTGGGCACGCGCTGGCGCCGGCCGAGGATGCGGGCCATGGCCGCGGGGCTCAGGGTTATGGGCGCCAGGCCCGGCGGCGCGCTCAGGCACTTCTGGCTCCCGCTGAAGCATACGTCCACGCCCAGGGCGTCGCAGGGCAGGGACACCCCGCCCAGGGAGGCCACGGCGTCGACCACCAGCAGCGCGCCCTGTGCCCGGGCGGCATGGGCGATCTCCTCCAGCGGCTGGCACACGCCGGTGGAGGTCTCGCCGTGGACCACCGCGACCACCTTCGCCTCGCTGCGTTCGAGCGCCCGGCGGATGTCCTCGGGGTCGAGCGGCTGCCCCCAGGGGCTCTGCACGACCGTGGCGCGCGCGCCCACTCGCTGGGCGATGTCCACCATCCGCTCGCCGAAGAAACCGCACACCCCGACGACGACGGCGTCGCCCGGCTCGAGCAGGTTGATCAGCGCGGCGTCCATGCCGGACCCGCCCGTAGCCGGCAGCGCGAAGGTGGCCGAGTACACGGTCTGGAAGAGGCAGCGAAGCTGGGCCGTAACCCGCTCCATCAGCTCGAGGAAATAGGGATCCTTGTGGCCCACCAGGGGAGCGCCCAGCGCCTGCCGCACGCGGGGGTGCAGGTTGCTGGGCCCGGGGAGCATGAGGATGCGCTCGGGCGGGTTGCCCAGGGCGCCCACCGGCCCACCGGGAGCATCCAGTGCGCCCGGGGCCGGGGTTTGGTGGCTCATCAGCGCCTCCTGTCCGGGGTCTGGCCCCACGTCTAAAGCCTACCGCTCGACGGCGCTCGCTGCATAGTATGGCCGCATAGTACGATAGTACGCGCTACGGGCGCGACCATTCACGGGGGTAGAGTGGGAGGCTGGCGCGGTGGCCGATAGGTCCGGCGCTGTCCACGCACTTAATTGCAGGCGCTGCGGTCCCGAGACCGTGCTCCGGCTCCAGCCCCCCCTCATCGAACCGGGCATGCGATGCTCCCGCACCCGGCTCTCCGAGGTCCTTCACCGCGCCGCTCTCGGCGCTGCCGTGTACCACGCCACG
>JACQUR010000324.1 GCA_016210245.1 Chloroflexota bacterium | reverse complement strand
TTGGGCTCGTAGCCATAGCGCACCACCCGACCCGTCCAATCGCTGGCGGTGCTGAGCCGCATGGTAGTCGGACCAGCGCCTTCGTAGCCCAGGGTGAGCACGCCGCGGCCCGCCGGATCGCTGATGCCGGTGAGCTGGCTGCCGGTGTAGGTGAGCGTCGACTGGTTGCCATAGCGGTCGGCGAAGTACTTCAGCTTGCCGGCCGAGTCGAAGCCGAGCTTGCTCTGGTCGACCAGGGTGAGCAGCCACACCGCTCCGAGGGGCAGGCCATCTGGCCTGGACAGCGTGTCGAAGACGCCCGCAGGCGGGACGTAGGTGCTGCCGTCCCAGGTGAAGTGGTCGGTCCGGCCGGTCCACTGAATTACCTGGATGGTCGGGCTGTTGTCCACCAGCCGCGTGCTGTAGCTGTGGGTCCACCCTTTCCCCAGGTCCCCGTCCCGGTCGTCCAGGGAGTTGTAGCTGCGGGCAAGCACCAGGCCGCCCCCACGGCCTGGAATGGCCACGTCGGTGTGCTGGTAGGTGTAGTTGCCGGTGGCGGTGTTGACCGGATCGCCCCCGGCGACCTGCGTCTCGGAGGCCGGGCCGAGGCTCGTCGTGCCAGGCGGCTGCAGGCCCGCAGCGTAGTGCGCCCGGATCCGCTCGGCCGACAGCGCTCTGCGGTAGAGAGCCACCTCGTCGATGCGGCCCGAGAAAGCGTCGGTGAAGTCGCAGGGGTAGCGCTTGCCGATCCAGGTCTCCGTCGGGACGGAGGTGATGGATCCAACCGTGGTGTCGGTCTTGGTGTCCACCAGTTTGCCGTCCACGTAGAGCCGCACCTGGTCCGCAGCCACGTCGCGGACCCCGACCAGGTGGTGCGGCTTCCCATCGGTCACCAAGCCGCCGGTGGCCAGGACCGTGTAGCCGTCAGGGTGCTGGGGATCAGTCGATGCCACGTCCTCTACCCGGAAGGTCGCGGCCACTCCGGACGTGTAGATCATCAGCGAACCCCACAGGCACCTCTGCTGCGAGAAGACCATCTGGCCAGTGGTGCTGTTGGTGCTGATCCAGGCCTCGACCGTGATGCTGTCGGTTGCGCTGAAGAAGGGGTTCGTGTTCTGCTTGATGCCGCCACCCTCGAACTGGAACTGCATCGAGGCATTGACCCTGTCGCTGGCCAGCAGGCTCTCGGCGTTGAGCGTGACCGGGTCGCTGATGGTGCCGCCGTTGCCGTTGGGGGACGCGTCCGCCACCGCTGTGCCCGAGGTTTCGCCCAGTCGCCAGTAGCCGAGGGGGCCGTCGGCCAGCACCTCGCTCGAGTACGGGGTTGCTGCCAGCGCCAGGGGGACGAACAGCCCGCCCACGGGCAGGCTGGCCAGCAGCAGAGTTCCGAGGAGCGCGATCAACCGCCAGGTGCTGCCCATGTCACCTCTCCCCTCCTGGCCTGTGACAGGGCACACCAGGCCATGTCCCGCCGTTGTCCACCCAACGCTCCTCATCGCCACTCCCCTCCCAGTGCGGAGTATGGCGACAGTCTAGCACTGTGCAGCGCCGATGGGAGCTAGGGTTGACCCTGGTTTTTCCTGGGGTTAACCCTGGGGTTGGGCGAGTCTCGCAGTTGGCATCACCTCTCCAGATCATCCTCACCTGACCTCCTCAGGCCATTGTTGCCTGGCAATTGCTGCTCACCTCAGTGGTCCATCCCTCCCTGGTACCTGTGGCTCACCTCCTCAGATCACTCTGGTGCGCTCTTTATGGCATCGATAGCTCATCGTACTGGCCTGTTCGTGCAGTGCAAGATGGCCCACGTGTTCGCCCAGAAAGTGCCGCGAAAGGTAAGTGTTCGATGGCTCGTGCCTCGCTTACCCTTACAGGTAATCGAGAGAGCTGACAGGGCCAACCAACGAGGCCACGAGGAGCGTGCGGATTGGCTGGCCCGTCCGGGTGAGGAGGAGGGTAACAGAGGCCGACCATGGAGATCACCATCGCGGACCTTACGCAGGTTCTCTTGCTCCCCGAGTGGGCGGCGCTGCGGCGCATCGACCTGGCGCCGCCCATCGAGGCATTCGTCCAGGTCGCCATGCTCCTGTTCGTGGTGGCCACGAGCGCGACGGCCATGCTCCTGGTGGTCAGTAGCTGCGTCGGCGTGCTCGGGGGTATCGCCTGCCTGTACACGGGCCTGACCAGGACTGAGGACTGAGTGCTGAGGACTGAGTGCTGAGGACTGAGTGCTGAGGACTGAGTGCTGAGTGCCCGGTCTCCGCTCAGTCCTCAGCACTCAGTCCTCAGTCCTGGCATGGAGGCAATGAGGCAATGAAGCTCTCGCGGCGAACACTACTCAAAGGTTCTGCTGCCACCGGGGGCGCGCTGCTGGCGGCTCGCGTGGCGGAGGGCGGGCTCGAGACCCTGGTTTCCGCTCGTCCGGAGAGCCAGGCCGCGCCGGTGGAGGAGTCTGTCCCCACCACCTGCTGGATCGGGAAGCAGGACTGCGGCATCCTGGCCCGTCGTGTTGGGGGGCGGGTCGTCAAGCTGGAGGGCCATCCGTTGCACCCGCGCAACCGGGGCCGGCTCTGTCCCAAAGGTGTGGCCCAGATCGTGAGCCTGTACGATCCCAACCGGGTCAAGGCGCCGCTGATCAGGACCAACGAAAAAGGCAAGCCGGGCACGTGGCGCCAGGCCTCCTGGGATGAGGCGCTGACGCTGGTCGGCGAGCGCATCAAGGAGGTCCGGGCGCGGGACAAGCGCCTGCTGCTGTGGCAGAAAGGCCGGAGCAAGGCGGAAGCGTTCTACGATAACGCCTTCGTCACCGCCTCCGGAGCGACCAAGCTCCACCACGGCGCCTTCTGCTCCGATGCCGGGTACCGGGCCGCCGAATACACCATCGGGCCAAACGGCGTGCTCCACCCGGACTTCCGCTACACCAGGCACGTGCTGGCCTGGGGCTGGAACATCACCAACGCCGGCGGGAACAAGCTGTGCTGGATTACCTGGCCCCAGCAGCTCGGCCTGGCCAGGGAGCGCGGGGTGAAAGTGGTGGCCATCGACCCGCGCCAGCGCGGCGCGGCGCACTTCGCCGACCAGTGGCTGCCCATCCGCCCGGGCACCGATCTGGCCCTGGCCCTGGCCCTGGCCTACTCGCTGGTTTCCCAGGACGACGTCGATCGAGACTACCTGACCAGGCACACCAACGCTCCGTTCCTGGTGCAGAAGGACGGCTCCTTCCTGCGCCTGGCTGGCAAGGAGCAGGTGTGGGACCAGGTTTCGAAATCGGCCCGCCCCTTCGACGCGCAGGACGTGCGGCCAGCCCTGGAAGGGGCGTTCACCGTCGGCGGCCAGAGCCTCAAGCCTGCGTTTCAGCTCCTCAAGGAGCACCTTACAACGTACACGCCCGAGTGGGCCGCCAGGATCTGCGACCTGCCGACCACGGCCATCTGGAGCCTGGCCAACGAGCTGGGCGAGACCGCCCAGCTCGGCAGCACGATCGTCGTCGACGGGGTCCAGGTGCCCTACCGCCCCGTGAGCGTCATGGCCTACCACATGGCGCAGCAAGAACTGGGCTTCCAGGCCCTGCGGGCGATCATGACCGTGTTCATGCTCCTCGGGGCCGTCGGCGCGGCCGGCGGGGTCCAGGTCGACCTGGGCGGCTGGAAGCTCCACAGCAACTTCAAGGCCCTGGACGAGATCAAGATCCAGGACCCGCCGTACAACGTCTACCTCAAGGACAGCCGGTTCTTCCCCATCAACAGCAACAACTCGGCCCTGGTGGCCAAGGTGATGCTCGACCCCGCCAAGTACGGCGTGGACTACACACCCGAAGTGCTCGTGCTCCACATGACCAATCCGGTGCTGGCGTATGGCTCGCAGCCGGACATCATCGAGTCCTACAAGCGGTTCAAGTTCGTGGTGGCGATCGATCCGTGGCTCAGCGAGACCGCGGACTACTTCGCCGACGTGGTGCTGCCCGCGGCCACGATGGAGAAGTACGAGGGGCCGCTGAGCGTCGGCGATCCGTACAGCGACGCCGTCACGGTGCGCCTGCCGGTGATGGCTCCGCTCTACCAATCCCGCGGCGACATCGACATCTACCTCGACCTGTCCGAGAAGGCCGGCTTGCTCTACGGCCCGGGCGGCTACCTGGACGCGCTGAACAAAGCCCTCAAGCTCAAGGACAACGAGGCGCTGCCCCTCGATGCGAAGCCAGCCGTGCGCGACATCTTCGAGCGCTGGGCCAGGTCCCAGGGCCTCAGCGAGGGGCTGGCCTACTTCGAGCGGCAGGGCGTCAAGCTCAACGGGTCTGTCCCGCCCAGGAGCTTCTACGGCTACGCCATGGATCCGCCCTTTGGCGGCGTGCGCCATCGGCTGTACGGCGAGGCGCTGCTGCGCTACCGCACCGAGATGCAGGCCAGGGGGGCGGGGGAGGTCTACTGGCGCGACTACACGCCCTTCCCCACCTGGCGGGCGCCCACCATGGACAGCTCGCCCAGGAACTACGACCTGTACCTGATCAGCTACAAGCTGGTCGAGTTCAAGCAATCGCGCAGCGCCTTCAACCCCCTGCTGGCCGAGCTCCAGCCCGAGCAACGCCTGGAGATCAATCCGACCACGGCCCGGGCCAGGGGTATCAACGAGGGCGACCTGGTCTGGGTGGAGTCGCACCACGCGCTGACCGGTGAAACGCGCAAGGTGCAGGTGAAGGCCAGCTACCGGGCCAGCATCCGGCCCGACACGGTGGGCATGCCGCACCACTACGGCAACTGGAGCCATCCCTCGGCCAGGGGGCAGGGCCCGACGCCCAACGCCCTGTTCTTCACCGGCGAGGGCTACGTGGCCAATACGGCCGACCAATCCTTCCACGTGAAGGTGCGCGTCTACAAGTAGGGACGCTGACGAAAGGACGAGAGGAGATCACGATGCATCGGCAAGGTTCGCGCGTGCGTCCGCTCAGGGTGCTGCTGGGGGTGCTGCTGGCCATCGCCGGCCTCATCTCGCTGCGCACCGCCCTGGGCCCAACCTGGGCCGTGATGCTGCCCTCGGAGCTGGCGCTGGTGGCCCGGGAGGCACCCGTGGCCGCTGCCGCGCCGAGAGAGACCATGACCGGCAAGACGATCTATCCCGGCCAGGCGACCTGGGCGTGGATCAGCTCCGAAGATCACGAGGGCAGCCCGGAGGTGCTCATTGGCACCCCGTGTACCAAGTGCCACGAAGACGCGGCCGTGCAGTCGGCCTTCTGGCCCACGTGGGCCGCACCGCCGAGCGATCACAAGCAGAGCCTGGGCTGCCAGACGTGCCACGGCATCCTGCCCAAACCGGAAGGGGTGGCGCTGGCGCAGACGAAAGCGGGAACGCGTGAGCCACGCTGAACAAGCCGGCGCCGGCCGCGGACGAGTGCTGAGCTGCGAGTCCTGAGTCCTGAGTCCCAAGCCCAGACTCAGCACTCAGGACTCAGCACTCGCAACTCAGCACTCGTCCGCGGCCGGCGCTGGGAGGAGACACTCGTGCCTAGATATGGAATGGTGGTTGACCTGGATCGATGCACCGGCTGCCGGGCCTGCGTGGAGGCGTGCAAGGTCGAGAACAACACGCCGGCAGCCAACCTCTGGATGTACGTCTTCCGCTTCGAGGAAGGGGACTATCCCGACACTCGCATCTGGTTCATGCCGCGCCCCTGCCAGCACTGCGACAACGCGCCGTGCGTCAAGGTCTGTCCGGTCGGCGCCCGCTTCAAGCGCACCGACGGCCTCGTCTCCACCGACTGGGAGCGGTGCATCGGCTGCCGCTACTGCGAGGTGTCCTGCCCGTACGGCGTGAACTACTTCAACTGGCAGAGTCCGGCCCACAACTACTACCTGGATTGGGACGACCCGGACCTCAAGCCGGTGACCAACGGCCAGGTGCCGCCCTACCGCAACCCGGACCTGGACAAGCCCTACGGCAAGGAGCAGCGCCGCATCGCCGGCGGCGGGCGCGTGAAGGGCGTGATCGAGAAGTGTACCTTCTGCGTGCAGCGGGTCGAGCAGGGGCTGGTCCCGGCCAGCGTGGCCAACTGCCCGGTGTTCGCCTTGCAGTTCGGCGACCTGGACGACCCGGACAGCATTGCCTCGCGGGTCCTGCGGAGCAAGCCCTCGTTCCGCCTGCTCGAGGAAGCGGGCACCCAGCCACGCGTCCACTACGTCTCCGGCCGCCCGCCGACCGGCGAGGCGCGCCAGATCGAAGCGGTGAGAGCGAGGGTATAGACCATGCCGGCAGGAACGCAGCACTACTCTGGGGCAGTACACGTCGAGCGCTTGCCCTACAGCGTCGGACGCTTCGGCCTCGGTTCGATCGCCTTGATCCTCGCCCTGCTGGCGATCGTCGCCCTGGGTATCTCCGCCTACACCCGCCAGTTCGAGGCAGGGGAGATCGTCACGGGCATGCGCGATATCGGCACCATGGGCGGAGCCGCCTGGGGGTTGTACATCGCCTTCGTGGTGTACTTCGTGGGGGTGAGCTTCGCCGGAATCACGGTCGCCGCCCTGATCCGGCTGCTGAACCTGACCCATCTGCGCCCCCTCTCGCGCATGGCCGAGCTGCTGACCATTATCAGCTTGATCCTGGCTGGCCTCAGCATCCTGGCCGACCTGGGCCAACCGCTGCGCGGGATCATCAACCTGTTCCAGTATGCGCGGCCCCAGTCACCCTTCTTCGGCACCTTCAGCCTGGTCATCTCCGGCTACCTGTTCGCCAGCCTCGTCTACTTCTACCTGGACGGGCGGCGCGACGCTGCCCACTGCGCCCGCCTGCCCAGCCGCCTGCGCTGGTTCTACCGCCTGTGGGCTGCGGGCTACCGCGGCACCGCGGGCGAGCAGGCGCGCCATCACCGCGCCAGCTTCTACCTGGCGATCGGCATCCTCCCGCTGCTGATCACGGCCCACTCTACCCTGGGCTTCGTGTTCGGCTTGCAGGTGGGCCGGCCGGGCTGGTTCAGCGCGCTGCAGGCGCCGGGGTTCGTCATCCTCGCCGGGATCTCGGGCATCGGTCTGCTCATCGCCATCGCCGCGATCCTGCGGGTCGTGCTCGACGCGCGCGAGCAACTGCCCCTGCCCGTCTTCTCCTGGTTGGGAACCCTGCTGATGCTCCTGACCGCCACCTACCTCTACTTCCTGATCGTGGACTGGCTGACGACGACCTACCAGGGCCAGGAGCACGAGGCCAGGCTGACCGCGGCCATGCTGAGCGGCAGCTTCGCCTGGCTGTACTGGCTGTCCGTCGGCAGTCTTCTCCTGGCGTTCCTGCTGCTGTTCGGGCAGTTCCTCACGGGCCGCGCCAATCTGACGCTGATCGTGGCCAGCGGGCTGGTGGTCAACGTGGCCGCGATCGGCAAGCGCTACCTGATCGTTGTGCCCTCGCAGATCCAGGGGACCCTGTTGCCGTATCCCCCTGGCTCCTACAGCCCGACCCAGGTCGAGTACGGGGTCATCCTCGGGCTGCTCGCGCTGGGGGTGCTGCTCTACACCCTGTTCATGAAGCTGTTCCCGATCATCGAAATCCCAGAGCCTGGACATGGAGGCTAGAACGTGCGAGCCGTCATCACCCTGCTCATGCTTGGCGGTGGAGTGCTCCTGGCCATGGCCAGCTACTTCTTCCTGGCCGCACCGCTGGGCCAGGCCGTCAGTCCGATGTACAGCAACCCGCGGCTGCCGGGCGCGCCCGCGCTGTTCGTCCTCGGGGTCATGCTCACCTTCCTCTCGGCCGTGGCCTACGAGCTGATCCCAGAGCGGGCCTCGAGCCTGGAGGCGCTCGCCCAGGCAAGCCGACCGAGCCACGAGCGGCGATGAGCAAACCTGGCGGTCGGCGCCGCCGGCGCCGACCGCGAGAGCCGACCAGGAGGTATGCATGACGTGACCGTCGGCGCAGGGTGCGCCAGAGCCAGATCGTCGAGAACTTCGTGCATCTTGGAGGGAGGAGACCTCATGAGCCTGCAACGCCACTGGCGTATCGTTCTTGCAGTCGCGGCCGTCGGGCTGGTGCTCGCCACAGCGTGCCAGGCCGCACCGCCGGCTCCAACGGAGCAGCCGGCCGCCGCGGCGGCACAGAAGCCGCCAGCGCCCACAGAGAAGCCTGCCGCCGCAGCCGAGAAGCCGGCCGCCACGGCGGAGAAGCCAGCGGCCCCAACCCAGAAGCCGGCTGCGGCAGCGGAGAAGCCGGCCGCCGCCGGCCCAAGCAAGCTCATTCTCTCGGTCGACGTGGTCCAGGGATCGAAGAACCTGAATGACGAGGAGAAGAAGGAGCTGAGCTGTGTCCTGAACAGCCGTTTCCCGAGGAACTCGCAGATCGTCTGGCGTGCCCGGATCTACGACTCGCGTGCCGCCGAGTTGATGGGCGACAAGGCGATCGAGAACGCCGAGATCCGTCTGGCCAACGGCACCAACATCAAGATGAAGTACGGCCCCCACGGGGACGACCCGAACAAGGAGGAATTCTGGACGGGCTCCTGGGTGGTCCCCAAGGACTACCCCACCGGCAGCCTGCTCTACTCGATCGCGGCCGCCGGTCTCGAGGGCCAGACCGGGGAGTTCAAGCCGTATCGCGTCCCGGCCTCCTTGCTGACCATCGTCGAGAAAGTGCTCCCCGACGTGGTCGTGCCGGCGAAGCCCAAGGCGTAGGCGCAGGGACACGGGGGCACGGGGACACGGGGACGCGGGGAGAGCCGCCGTGTCCCCGCGTCCCCGCGTCCCCGCGTCTCCACCAACGGTCTTTCCACGAAGGGAGTCCGAAGATGCGATTGCTGGGAGGGCGCCCGACGCGCCCACCGTGCCTCCGGTTCACCGAGAGAGCCCTACCGCGCCGCCAGCTCCTGCCCGTGGCGCTGCTCCTGCTGCTTGGACTGTCTGGCTGCGGCCCGCTGGCAGGGCCGGCCGGGCTGCCGGCTGTGCCCGCCGAGCCGCGGGTGGCGCCCGCGGCCCGCACGGGGGTGGAGAGCAGTGAACCAGGGCGAGCCGAGACGGTATCCCAGGCCTACACCGCGAAGCTGCAGCTCACGCCCTCGCACGCCGAGGTTGGGGCAACAGTCCAGGTCAGCGGCAGCGGCTACCCGCCGGGGGCCGAGGTGGGATTGGTCTGGTACACGGTCCAGGGCCGCTACGAGCTCGATGGCCTCGAGCTGGTCGGCCAGCGCTACGATCCCACCTCTCGACTGCTGGCCACCGTTCGCGCCGATCCATCGGGCAGCATCAACACCAGCCTCCAGGTGCCGCTCGACTACGGTGGCTCCCACGACCTGCGGGGCGTGGTCGGCGACCGGGAAGTATCCCAGGCTGGCCTCACGGTGCTGCCCACGTTTTCCATCTCGCCCCGCGAGGGCCCCGTCGGCACCATGATCGAGGTGCGGATCGCCGGGGTCGATTGGCAGCCCCAGATCAGCTCCTGGCCAATTCTGTACGATAACCGCCCGGCCGGCGTCATGACCGCGGTGACGACCGGGGGCGTCGCCGTCGGTCGCTTGCGCGCCGCCGGCCCGGTGGGCGAGCACTACCTCTCCATCTGGCACAACTCGGTCTACCCGACGCCGTTCTTGAACTTCAAAGATGGGGCGTTCAAGGACGTGCCCGGAGCCGAGTTCAGCTTCCGAGTCACCAGCGACCCGGGGCCTGCGGCGCCGGTCGTCGAACGCTCCCTGGCCACCGGCAACCCGTTCCCGGCGGGCGCGCCGAGTGCAGGGCCAGGCCCCGGGCAGCTCAGCCTATCAGCCAATCGTGGCGTGGTGGGGCAGAGGGTGACGCTGCGCGGCAGCGGCCTGCCGGCCAACACGCAGATGGCGCTGCGCTGGGGGACGCTGGCCAGGAACTGGACGGCAACGGCGTTCACCGCGCAGGCGAAGATGGACCAGACGCGCGTGCTGGGGAACGTGCAGACCGGGCCGGATGGGGCGTTCGTGCGGGAGCTGGCGATTCCGGACGACCTGGGCGGCATCCACCGCCTGGACGTGCTGCAGGGCGAGCAGGTGCTGGCGACCACCTCCCTGTTCGTCGAGTCCTCGCTGGTCTCCTTCGGGCCGAGTCGGGTGCGCGTGGGCGAGGAGATCAAGATTCGTCTGAACGGTCTTGGGACCGCGACCTACAACAACAACGTCTACGCGGTGACCTACGACAACGCCCAGATTGGCTACATCTGCGGATTCAGCGCCGGTGGCGCTATCGAGTTCACGATCAGGGCCACGGGGGGGCCGGGCACGCACCTGATCGACCTGTACCCGTTCATCTGGAAGAGCAAGGACCAGGCCGGCGACGCCATGCCGCGCCTCTACGGGGTGCCGATGCTCACCTATGCCGACGATCACCCGTGGCGCGTCACGCCGGCAATCCGCCTGGCGGTGGAGATTGTCGAGTAGCCAATGATCACCGTCTTGCTGGCCGACGACGGCCAGGTGGTGCGGGCAGGGCTTCGCCGTCTCCTGGAGCAGGCGCAAGATGTCCAGGTGATCGGCGAAGCGACGGACCGGTGGGAGGTCGTGCGACAGACCGACCTCCTGCGGCCCCACGTGGTGCTGCTGGGCATCGCCATGCCCGTACACGACCGCATGGAGGCCGCGCGCCAGGTCAAGGAGCAACACCCGTCGACCGGCGTCGTCCTGCTCATGATGCACGAGAGCGAGGCCTACCTGCTGGACTCCTTGCGCTGCGGCGCTGAGGGCTACGTGCCCGTGTCGGCGCCGGCCGCCGAGGTCATCGAGGCGATTCGGCGGGCTGCCCGAGGCGAGGTGTACCTGAATCCATCCGCCGCCCGGTTCCTGCTGCAGAACCTGCTGAAGAGCACCACCCGCGAGGAGGTGCGCGACGTGTACGAGCGGCTCAGCAAGCGCGAGCGGGAGGTGCTCGTCCTGGTTGGCCAGGGGCTGACCAGCCGGCAGATCGCGGAGCGACTCCGCCTCAGCCCAAGCACCGTCCACCGCCACCGCAGTACCCTGATGCGCAAGCTCGGCCTGCACGACCGGCTTGGCCTGCTGCGCTTCTGCATCCGTCGCGGCCTGGTCGACCCCCAGCAGCCGTGTCCTGAAGAGTTGAGCCCGTCCCGCTCATCCTGAGCCGGTCGAAGGATCATCCTGAGCTTGCCGAAGGATCATCCTGAGCCGGTCGAAGGATCATCCTGAGCCGGTCGAAGGATCATCCTGAGC
>JACQUR010000316.1 GCA_016210245.1 Chloroflexota bacterium | reverse complement strand
GACACGGAGAGTGCAGATTTGAGATGGCAGAGTGCAGATTGAATCTGCACTCTGCCATCTCAAATCTGCACTCTCCGTGTCTCCGCTGGCAAGGAGGCGAGAAGTGCAACGCCAGGTCAACGGCACGACGCTGGCTTACGACAGGGTTGGACAGGGGCGCTGCATCGTGCTGTGCCACTCTTTGGGCATGAACCGAGAGATATGGTTCCAGCAGGTGCCAGTGTTCTCCCAGCGCCATCAGGTGCTGACCTACGATGCCCGGGGGCACGGCCAGTCCAGCAAGCCGCCAGGACCGTACGCGCTCGAGCAGTTCGCCCAGGACGTGTACGCGCTGTTGCAAGCCGATGGCATCGATCGTGCGGCCGTTGTGGGCCTGTCGCTGGGCGGCAACATCGCCCAGGCGCTGGCCGTCGCCCATCCGGAGCTGGTCCAGGCGCTGGTGCTGTCCGATACCACCGCCTACTACGGCGACGAGCAGGCCTGGGAGCAGCGGGCCCGGGACGTGGAGGCCCGCGGGCTCGCGGCCATCGTCGACACGCAACTCGGGCGCTGGTTGTCCGACGGGTTTCGAGCGAGCCATCCGGAGCTGATGGCCCGCTTTGCCACCTGGCTCACCGCCAACGACGTACGCACCTACACGGCCTGCCAGCGGATGCTGGGCAAGATCGACCTGCGGGGGCAGGTGGAGCGCCTCGCGTGCCCGACCCTGGTCGTGGTGGGCGAGGCCGACCCCGCGACGCCGCTGCCGATGGCGCGAGACCTCCAGCAGCGGATCGCTGGCGCGCGGCTGGTGGTCCTGCCCGGGGCCCGGCACATGAGCCCCATTGAGTATCCCGAGCAGTTCAATGCGGCGGTGCTGGACTTCCTGGCGCAGGCCGGCTGGTGAAGCACCATCGCCAGGTTGCCCATGATCGGTGAGTTCGAGCTGGTCCCCTTCAACCCGCTGGGTGAAGGGGACCAGCTCGAACTCACCGCCTTGGGGTTCCCTGGGTGTGACCAGTTGTGGTGGTGGTTACGGAGCCGCAGGAGGCGGCGGCCCGGTCGCCCCGGTCCGTAGGGGCAGACCGCCGTGTCTGCCCGCCGCCCCGCCCCCTCGTAGGGGCAGACCGCCGTGTCTGCCCGCCGCCCCGAGGGCGGCAGAGGGTGCGCGGGCTGGGAGGTCGTTCCTGCCCCCGGTGCTCCGCCACGCTCTGCCGCGCCCTGCGCGGCGGGCAGACAGGGCCGTCTGCCCCTACGAGCCTCGCGCGGCGGGCAGACAGGGCCGTCTGCCCCTACGAGCCTCGCGCGGCGGGCAGACAGGGCCGTCTGCCCCTACGAGCCTCGCGCGGCGGGCAGACAGGGGCGTCTGCCCCTACGAGCCTCGCGCACAAGAACTTGGCACACCCCCGTCTTGCCAGTCGCGGCGGGCTCGTGCTTGAATGTGCAACGAAGGCCGACCCTGCACCCGCGGAGGGACGACGTTGAGCAGCGGTGGCTACACCTACCAGTACGCTCCAGATCTCATCCCGGACCGCACTGAGCCCGGCGAAGGCATGTGGCGCTGGCGCAGGCTGTTGCCCCTGGATGGCTCCAGCAGCTACCCGCTGCGCGTCGGCGGGACGCCCCTGCTGGCCCCCGCGCGGCTGCGCGCCGAGCTGGACCTGCCGGGCCTGGTCGTGAAAGACGAGACCCGCTCGCCTACCGGCTCCAACAAGGACCGAGCGACGGCGCTCTGCCTGGTCGACGCCCTTCGACGACGCGCACCCGCGATCGTGTGCGCTTCCACTGGCAACGTGGCGGCTTCCCTGTCGGCGGGCGCCGCCGCGGTGGGCATCCCAGCCTACGTCTTCGTATCCAAGCACACCGTGTCGCCTCACAAGGTCGACCTGATGCGCAGCTTCGGCGCCACGGTGGTCCTGGTAGATGGACCCTATGAGGCCGCGTATCGGCTGAGCGAGGCTGCGTGCGAGCGACTCGGCTGGTACAGCCGCAACACGGCCGCCAACCCGCTGGTGCCGCAGGCCAAGAAGACCGTCGCCTTTGAGGTGTGGGCGCAGCTCGGGCACGCCATGCCGGAGGTGGCCTACGTGCCGGTCGGCGACGGGGTCACGCTCGCGGCGTTCGTGCTGGGGTGCGAGGAGCTGGTCCGCTGCGGGGTGGCCGACCGGGTGCCGAGGGTGGTCGGCGTCCAGGCGAGCGGCGCGGCGCCGCTGGTGCGCGCGTTCGCGGACGGGCGCCTGGAGTGGACGCCCGTGGAGAGCCATACCTTCGCGGATGGCATCGGGGTCGGGGATCCTTTCTACGGCCGGCAGGCGCTGGAGGCGGTCCGTCGGACCGGGGGCGAGTTCGTGGACGTGGGCGACGACGCCATCCGCGCGGCCATCGCGCTGCTGGCGCGGAGCTGCGGCCTGCTAGCCGAGCCGGCCGGCGCCGCCGCACTGGCCGGCGCCCTCGCCCACCGCGGGCGGCCAGCGGGCGAGGCGTGCGTGCTGGTGCTCGCCACCGGCACCGGACTCAAGGACCATCGCTGGCTGCCCCGGGGCAGCGGCCTGGCCATCGAGGTCCCGCCGGATGTTGCGGCCTTCCTGGCGCACCCGGAGGTCGCCGCGCGAGCCGGAGGAGCGTGCTCCTGAATCGATACGTTTCGTCGGAAGGAGGTTCGAGTGGGCCAGGACCTGCGTAGCTTCCTCGACACCGTGCAGGCGCGCCATCCCGATCAACTGCTGCGTATCCGCGCGCCAGTCCAGCCCGTCTACGATGCCACGGCGCTGGTGCTGGCCGCCGAGCAGCTTGCCACCTGCCCCATCCTCTCCTTCGACCACGTCGTCGGCAGCGAGTTCCCGCTGGTGGCCAACGTGCTGGCCACCAGGGCGCGGCTGGCCCTGGCGATGGGGGTTTCCGAGCCGGCGCTCCAGGACGAGTACGCCCGTCGATCCAGGACCTACCTCCCGGCCAGGCGGTGCGAGGACTCGCCGCTGCACGAGCGTGTGGCCATTGGCGAGGCGGTGGACCTCCGAGGCCTGCCCATCCTGACCCACTTCGAGCAGGATGGGGGGCCGTACCTCTCGGGATCGCTGGTGGTGGCCCGGGACCCGCACTCGGAGGTGCAGACCATCGGGTACCACCGTATGATGCTGAAGGGGCCGCGCAAGCTCGGCCTCAGCCTGCACTCCCGCCGCCGCATGTTCGAGTACTTCCGCCGCGCCGAGGAGCTGGGGCGCCCGCTCGAGGCGGCGGTCGTGCTCGGCGCGCACCCGCTCGTCTCGATGGCCGCCATCTCCTACCCGCCCATGGAGGTCGACAAGTTCGAGGTTGCGGGTGGGCTGTTTGGCGAGCCGCTGGAGGTGGTGCGCTGCCGGACCATCGACCTGCTCGTGCCCCGCTGGGCCGAGATCGTGATCGAGGGGCGGATCCTGAATGGCGTCCGCGAGCGGGAGGGCCCCTTTGGCGAGTTCACCGGCTACGCCTCCTCGCGGGGCACGGAGAATGTGTTCGAGGTCACCGCTCTGCTCCACCGCGAGGGCGCCATCTACCAGGACGTCAACCCGGGCCTCTCGGTGGAGCACTGCTTCTTCCTCGCCTTCCCGCGGGAGGTGCTGATCGCCGACCTGCTGCGGCGCACGATCCCAAACCTGCGGGCGGTGCGCGTGCCCACCGTCTCGGGCTGCGGCAGCTTCCATTGCTATATCTCGATGAAGAAGACCATCGAGGGCCAGCCCCGCCAGGCGATCCTCACCGCCCTTGGCGCCGACCACTACATCAAGCACGTGATCGTGGTCGACGAAGACATCGACGTAGCCAACGAGCAGGAGGTGCTGTGGGCCGTGGCGACGCGGGTCCAGGCGGACAGGGACGTGTTCATGATCCCGGAGACGATGGGCACCCTGCTGGACCCCACCTCGCCCCGGGCGATGACGTGCAAGATGGGGATCGACGCCACCAGGCCCCTGGGCGACTTCCCGCCGCGCCTCACGCTGCCCCGCGACGCGCTGGAGCGGGCGCGGGCGTTGCTCAATGGCTCCCTGGCGCCGAGCAATGCCTAGTGGTCGTAGGGGCGGACCTGCGTGTCCGCTCCGCGTTCGTATCCCGCCCACCTGTGGAAACGCCGCCCTACCTATCCGGTCTACCTATCCGAGCCGCGACCGTGAGGTCCTTCGACAGGCTCAGGATGAGCGGAGGACCCCGGGGTCCGCTCATCCTGAGCCTGTCGAAGGGCCTGAGCCTGTCGAAGGGCCTCACGGTCGCGGCTCGGATAGACGCCCCGTTCCCACCAGCGGATGGGACACGCAAGTCTCGTAGCGCGGGGGGCAGCCACAGGGGGCTGCCCCTACGGAGGTTCCGTGTAGGGGCAGCCCCCTGTGGCTGCCCCCGCGCTACAGCTCATTCGGAGCTTGTCGAAGGAGTGGCAACACCATGGTTGATTGGAACAGGCGCGCTCGGGTGGCCAACAGCATCCTGGAGACCGCGGGATTGACTCCGATGGTCTGGCTGCGGCGGGTGGTCGATCGGACCCAGGCCCAGGTGCTGGCCAAGCTGGAGTACTTCGGCCCGAGCGGCAGCGTCAAGGATCGTATTCTCCCCTACATCGTCGCCGAGGCCGAGCGCCGGGGCGAGCTGCGAGCCGGGATGGGCATCATCGAGGGGACGACCGGCAACACGGGCATCGCCACGGCCATGGTCGCCGCCGCCAGGGGCTACCCGTGTACCATCGTCATGCCCGAAGGGATGAGCCAGGAGCGCCAGAAGGTCATCCGAGCCTACGGCGCCGAGTTGGTGCTCACCCCCGGCGGCGAGAGCGACGTGGACCTGGTGGTGGAGAAGGTTGCCGCCATCAAGGCGGAGCGTCCCGGCCAGTTGTTCGAGGTGGGGCAGTTCGCCAACCCCGACAATCCGCTGGCCCACTACGCCGCGACCGGCCCGGAGATCTGGGAGCAGACCGAAGGGAGGGTAGCGGCCTTCGTGGCCTCCCAGGGCACGGGGGGCACGCTCACGGGTGTGGCGCGCTACCTCAAGGCGCAGAATCCCCAGGTGAAGGTCTACGCCGTCGAGCCGGTCGAGTGCGCCATCCTCTCGGGCGGCACCTGGGGCTCGCACCGCATCGAGGGCATCGGCGACGGGTTCGTGCCGGCGGTGCTGGAGCTGGACGTGCTCGACGGGGTGGTAGCGGTCCACTCCGACGAGGCCATCGAGATGGCGGCGCGCCTGGCGCGCGAGGAGGGCATCTTCTGCGGCATCTCGTCCGGGTGCAACGTGGTCGGGGCCCTGAAGGTCGCGCGGGCGCACCCGGAGCTGGCCACCATCGTCACCCTGGTGAACGACAACGGCCTGCGCTACCTCTCCACCGAGCTGTGCGGCGAGCCGCAGCCGGCACTGGCCTCGCCCGAGCGCTCGCACGAGTTGAGCCCGCAGGAGCGGGAGCGACTGGCCCAGGTCAGGTTGGAGGTGATTCGCTGAGGCGTTCCAAAACTCAGCACTCAGCACTGGATATGGTGCTAGCGCAGTGCGATGCGCTCCGGCAGCTCCAGCCAGGCCTCTCCGTTTAGCGCCGCGGCCCACTGCGGGCAGCCGCCCTGCAGGTAGACGCGAGGGACGCGCGCGCCGAGGCGGGTGAGGGCTTCGTGGGGGATGGTGTCAGAGTCGGCCGCGAAGGTGTCGAGGTCGATCTCGTCGTCGCCCTGGCGGCCCAGCAAGACCACCTCGTCGCCCGGCTCCACCCCTGGCACGTTGGTGACGTCGGCGACGCACTGGTCCATCGACACCCGCCCGATCAGCGGCGCCCGCTGGCCGTGGATTAGCACCTGGGCGCGGTTGGAGTGGGCGCGCGGCACGCCGTCGGCGTAGCCGGTGGGCACGAGCGCGGCCCGCACGGGAGCGCTGGCGTGGAAGGTGCGCCCGTAGCCCACGCTAGTTCCCGGCGGCAGCTCGTAGACGCGAGCCACTTGCGCTTTGAACTGGAAGGCCGGCCGCAGATCGAGCAGGCGCGGCACGGCTGGGGCCGGATACGCGCCCAGCAGCGTGATGCCTGGCCGCGCCCAGTCGAAGTGGGCCTCCGGGCAGCGCAGGGTAGCCGCGCTGTTGGCGGCATGGCAGAGCTCGAACGTGAAGTCGTGCTCGGCCAGGAGCGCGCGCAGCGCCTGGAAACGCTCCAGTTGTCGATAGGTGTAGCTGAGGTCAGCCTCGTCGGCCGAGGCGAAGTGGGTGTAGAGCCCCTGGGCGATCAACGGCGCCAGGCTGTTCACCTTCGCCGCCAGGGGCAGCAGTTCCTCCGGCCGCGCGCCAAAGCGCGTCAGCCCGGTGTCCACCTTGAGGTGTACGGGCACGATCTTGCCGGCTCGATCGGCCGCCGCGGCCAGGCGGGCCGCCGATCCCACGTCGGCGAGCGTGGCCGTCAGTTCCCAGCGCACGGCCTCGTCCTCTTCCCCGGGGCCAAGGGGTCCCATGAGCAGGATGGGCGCCGCCAGGCCGCGCTGGCGCAACTGGACCCCTTCAGCCACCCGCGCGACCGCAACGCCCACCGCGCCGGCTCGGACCGCGGCCTCTGCCACGGGGCCGGCGCCCAGTCCGTAGGCCTGGGCCTTGACCACTGCCAGCACGCCAGCCCCGCCGCGCAGCGACGCCGTGATGGCGCGGACGTTGGCCTCGATCGCGTCGAGATCCACCTCCAGCCAGGCCGGCCAGGGCATGCTGTCGAGCTTGGGAACACCGTTGTCGCGGGGAAGAGTAGGCATCCAGCCCTCCGCCAGAGAGTGTGGGCCAGCAGGGGCAAATGCACTCTGTGTGCCAGGGGCGCAGGCGCCATTATACCTGGGGGGCAGGGCGACCATGCCCGCAGTGTACCAGCCGCGAGAGTTTCCGGGCAGCAGGGCCTGCTCACAGACGCGGGCGGCGAGCAGGCCTGCACCACGCTGGGGATGGCTAGCGTGGTGAGCGACTCGTCCTCTTCCGCATGCTGGCGATTGGGGGCTGATAGCTGGTCGCTGGCGACTCATCGCCCGCCTCGAGCGCGGCGTCCAGGCGCGACCGGTGCTGTCTGGCCCACAGGTAGGCCAGCAGCCAGATCGAGACTACGAAGCCGCCCACAGCCAGGAGTTGGGCCTGGGTGAGCCCCCACGCCCAGAGGGGGGCATCCACCCGCCAGAAGCGGATGACGAACACGCCGACCGAGTAGAGCAGCACGAGCCCCCAGAACACCATGCCATCGGCCGGAAGCCGCGAGCGGTTGCCTCGGGGCAGGCCCAGCAGCCAGAGGATGACGCCCATGGCCAGCAGGTCCCACAGCATCTCGTAGCCTACCGCCAGGTGGACTGGCACGTTCAGCTCGCCGAGGGTGTTGGGGTGGACGTAGACCACCGCGAGCGGGAAGTCCGGGGCGGGCAGGCCGTGATGCTCGCCGTTGATGATGTCGCCGATGCGCCCGATGGCCAGGCCCAGGGCCAGCGCTGGCGCAGCGAGGTCGGCGAACTGCCCCACCCGCAGATGCTTTCGCCAGGCGTAGATCGCGCCTGCCAGCGGGCCGCCGATGACCGTGCCCCAGATGGCCAGCCCGCCCTCGTAGATGCGCAGGATGGCGAGCGGGTTCTGCGAGTAGTAGCCCCACTGGTCGATCACGTGGACCAGGCGCGAGCCAACCACCGCGCCCACGATCCCCCACATGGCCACGTTCATCAGCTCGTCGGCGTCCAGCCCGCGCTGGGTGGCCAGCCTGGCAGCCAGCCAGACCCCTGCGGCGACGCCGACCGCGGTGAAGAAGCCATGCCAGGTGATCAGCAGCGGCCCCAGGGCCACCAGGGTGGGATCGATGTCGATCGGAATACCGCCGCTCATAGCCTCGTTACCTCGCCCCCTGTACTTAGACGGAGTTCAGATTTGAGATTGCAGAGTGCAGATTGCAATCTGCACTCTGCACTCTCAAATCTGAACTGCCTCTAAGGTTCTCTAGTTTATAGAAGGATTCTCTGCGTCTCGGCGGTGTGGAAAGGCGCTCTAAGCCCGGTCCACCATGGGCAGGGGCGCGAGCGCCCCGCTCGACGCTGCCCTTCCTATACAGTGGAGTCAGTATAGAGCGCGCCCGCCAGGCAGGCACAGCCCGGGGAATCATAATCCTTTTGGCGAAGTCGGGGCCAAGTTATCGGGGGGGAGAGGTTGGAGGTTGGAGGTTGGAGTCGTCTAACCTTCAACCTCCCCCCCGGAGGCTACGGGCTGCCCTCCGGCTGCACTCCGGGCTCTGCCCCGGAGGCGCCAGGCACGGCGTAGGGGATGGGGCCACCGTAGCCGCACTGCTGGCCCAGGCTCAGGCGGCCCACGTCGACCGTCTGGCCGGTGTCCTGGATGAACACGTTCGGGCGCACGGCGATGGCCGTGCTGATCTGCCGCACGGGGCCGGCGGCGATGGTCAGATACTGGCCGGCCGGCACCCCCTCGATGCGGAAGCGGCCGTTCTCGTCGGTGCGGGCGCTCAGGGCCGTGCCCTGCACCGCCACCAGCACCGCGCCGGCTGGGATGAGCCTGGGAGCGATGGGCCGCACGCCGGGCATGGCGAAACCGCTGGCGTCCGGCATCATCTCGGGGGCTGCCTCGGGGCTCGCCTCGGGGGCTAGTTCCGAGCTTCCGTTGGGAGCTGCCTCGGGGGCCATGCCGGGCTGGGTCGGGGCGCCGTAGGGCACCGGCAGCGGGGCGCACCAGGTCACGACGCCGGTCACGACCCCAGCCGCGGCGGCCACGGCCGGCCCGGCCGGACGGGGTAGGGCAGACAGGCCGCCGGCCGCCACCAGGGCTGCAGCCAGCAGCGTGGGCAGGGCAAGGGCACGTACGTTCATGCGCGATCACCTCCTACCACTCCTTAACGAGTGCCGGCGGCTGTAGGTTCCACGGTTGGGGGACCATCTTCACCCGGCCTGTTGCCTTTTCCTCGCCTTCCTGCCTACGCTGAGGTGGGAGCGGAGTGCTGACCAGCCTCCGCTCTCTCCTGGCACAAGGAGCGAGCCATGCAGCTCTACGACGTCACGGCCACGCTGCGCCCGGGCATGCCGACGTACGACTCGGAGCCCGGCCCGGAGCTGACCCCGCTCAGCCAGATCGCCTGGGGCGACGAGGCGAACGTCTCCCTGGTCCGCCTGGGCGCGCACACGGGTACCCACGTCGACGCCCCGCTCCACTTCCTGCCGGGCGGGGACGACGTGGCCCGCCTGGCCCTGGAGGCGCTGGTCGGGCCGGCCATCGTGCTCGAGCTGGGCCAGGTGGACGCGGTGACCGGCGCGGCGCTAGAGGCCGGCAACCTGCCGGCCGGCGTCGAGCGGGTGGTGCTGAAGACCCGCAACTCGGCCCTGTGGGCCGACGCCCGCTTTCACACCGACTTCGCCCACCTGACCCTGGAGGGCGCCGAGTGGCTGCTGCGGCGTGGGGTGCGGCTGGTGGGCATCGACTACCTGTCCATCGAGCGCTACCACGCGCCAGGCCACCCGGTCCACCACACGCTGCTGGCGGCGGGGGTGGTGATCGTGGAGGGGCTGGACCTGCGCCAGGTGGCCGCGGGCGCCTATCACCTGGCCTGCCTGCCCCTGAAGCTGGAGGGCGCCGAGGGCGCGCCGGCGCGAGTGGTGCTGTGGCGCTAGAACGTGGCTCCGCGAGCCGGATGGAGCACCGCAGACGCCAGCTCCTGGGACGGCCCGGGCAGGTCCGCCGTGCCAAGATCGTCGCCACCCTCGGTCCGGCCACGGACAGCGCCGAGCGGATCGAGGCGCTGCTGCGGGCCGGGGTGGATGTGGTGCGCGTCAACTTCTCCCACGGCACGCACGACGACCACGGGCGGCGGATCGCCCTGGTTCGAGCGCTGGCCCGCGAGCTGGACCGGCCGGTGGCGGTGTTGCAGGACCTCCAGGGGCCCAAGATCCGCACCGGGGCGCTGGCCGGGGGCGGCCCGCTGGCCCTGGTGCCCGGCCAGGAGCTGACGATCACCACCCAGCCGGTCGCTGGCGATGCCACCCGTGTCTCCACCAGCTACCAGCCGCTGCCCGGGGAGGTGCGCCCGGGCGACCCGATCCTGCTGGACGACGGGCGCCTCCGCCTGCGGGTGCTGGCGGCCGGCGGGACAGAGGTGCGAACGCAGGTGGAGGTGGGGGGCGTGCTGGGCGAGCACAAGGGCATCAACCTGCCCGGGGTACCCATCAGCGCGCCCGCTCTGACCGAGAAGGACCAGGACGATCTGGCCTTCGGGCTTGCCCAGCAGGTGGACTACGTGGCCCTGTCCTTCGTGCGCCGCGCCCAGGATATGCACGATGCTCGCCGCTGGCTGGCGCAACGGGACGCGGCCGTGCCGCTGATCGCCAAGCTGGAGACGGCCGCGGCGATCGACGACCTGGGGGCGATCGTCGCCGCCAGCGACGGGGTGATGGTCGCCCGGGGTGACCTGGGGGTGGAGCTCGGCCCGGAGCTGGTGCCCATCCTCCAGAAGCGGATCATCCGCGCCGCCAACCGGCGCGGCATCCCGGCCCTCACCGCCACGCAGATGCTGGAGTCGATGACCGCCAGCCCCACGCCGACCCGGGCGGAGGCCGCCGACGTAGCCAACGCCGTCTGGGACGGAACCGACGCGCTGATGCTCTCCGGCGAGACCGCGGTGGGCCACTACCCGGTGGAGGTGGTGGCGACCATGGCCCGCATCGCCCTGGCCGCGGAGGCTGCGCAGCTCCCGGTTGGCCCGCGCGACCTGCCGCGCGTGAGCCTGGCGCATGCCCTCAGCCGCGCCGCCCGCAGCCTGGCCGAGGACCTGGACGTGCCCGCCATCGTGGCCTTCACCCGCACCGGGCGCACCGCCCACCTGCTCTCCCAGGACCGCCCGCGCGCGCCCATCCTGGCCCTCACCCCCGACGAGCAGGTGTATCGGCGCCTGGCCCTCTGGTGGGGCGTGCGCCCGCTGGCCTGCGCCCTGGCGCCCCACACCGAGGCGCTGGTTCAGCAGATGGAGCAGGAGGTGTTGCGGCGCGGGCTCGCGCAGCGCGGCCAGAGCGTGGTTGTGGTTGGCGCCATGCCCCTGGAGAAGGGCGTCCACACGAACTTCGTCAAGGTGCATACCATTGGGCGGGGGCGATAGCAGCCGCAAGCTCGCCAGCTATCGAGATGAGGTTTCCCTGCCTATCGGCCAGCACGGTGCCTTCCTGTAGGATCTGGCAGAGGAAAGGTTGGCGCTGAGCGAGGGCAGACCGCAGTTCCTCGGCGGTCACGACCACCGGCGAGAGCGCATTGCCGTAGTCCCGGAGCACTTCGAGCGCGATGTCGTCGAGTTGTCGCTCCAGGCAGGCTCGGCCTCCCTCATCATCAACAACGAAGAGCAGGTCGATGTCGCTCCGCCACTTCTCCCGCCCATGAGCGACGCTGCCAAAGAGCACGGCGGCGCGGTACCCGTGCAGGTGCGCCAGGCAGGCTTCGAGCGCGCGCTGGCGCAAAGCTGCCTCCGCGGCGAAGGCCGGCAGGACAACGGTCCTCACGAGCGCATGCCAGCGGTCGAGCCAGTAGCCGTGGGCACGGCCCCGGCGCAGCAACCCCAGCACCCCCAGTTCGTGCAAGCCTCTGAGCGTCGCGAGGGCCGCAGCCGGCGCGAGTCCGGCCCGCTGCGCGACCTGCCGCCCGGAGAGCGGCTGCTCCGTCTGGCTCAGGATACGGAGAATATCGACCCGCGCAGCGGTGCCGAAGAGCTCGGTCAGTGGGTGGGTGAAGCGCATGGGCGGCCTCCGTGTTCAGTATACTGAACACGGAGGCCCTTTTTCTCCGGCTGTGGCCTTAGAAGACTGCGGTGCCGCTCCGCAGCCCGCCCTGGTAGTCGGTTGCGCCGCAGATGCCGTTGAACGTCCACTCGATCCGCCCCTGCGGGTCCTGGCCGTCGATGAGCCGATCGCCGCCGATCACCCGTTCCATCGGCAGGTCCAGGGTGATGGTTTCGCACAGGCTGCAGCTCGAGACGATGGCATTGGCCAGCGGCGTGGTGTGGACCAGCGGATACGAGCCATCGCTGCCCCCCTCCTCCGAGGTCAGCAGCACCGTCGACAGGCCCATCTGCTCGCAGCGCTCGCAGCACAGCATCACGTCGACCTCGGCCTGGCCGCCACCGTCCTTGACGATGATCACCCCATCGGCGCCCAGCAGGTCCCTGGCCATGCGCGCGGCCAGCATCGCGGTTCGCTCCTTGTGGGCGAAGACCGAGTTGTGGTTGGCGATGATCGTCCCGGCCAGCCACAGGTCCCTGCCCTGCCGCGAGAGCAGCTCGATGATCCCGCCGTTGTTCTGAAGGTGATAGGTGACGTTCTTGGCCGGCAGGGTGTGGCCGTTGAACACCAGCGCCCCGTCGAGCGCCTCGGTCGGGCCGACCAGGGTTGGGAACGGCACGGAGAACGGGACGCCGTAGAACAGTTGGTCGCGCCCGAAGCCGCGACACTGCAGGTAGTTGATGTAGGCGATCTTCGGCAGGGAGCTACCTGGCTCCGGGCGCAGCCACTCGCGGGTGACGACCTCGGCCGGCATGTGGCCCAGGCTGGCTCTGGCCAGGTAGACCGCGGCCTTCAGCTTGGCCTCCAGCAGCGCCTTCACGAAGCTGGCCTGGTCGACTCCTTCCGCCGGTGTAGGCACCAGGACCACGTTGGTGGTGCGGGCGAAGCGCGAGAACCCGGCCCCCCAGCCCGCCATGTCGATGATCCCTTCCATGGCATCGTGGATGTCGCCGGTCGACGCTACCACCGCCAGGCCGGACAGGACGTTGGTCCGCCCGGAGCCGGCCGCGTACAGCGGCGCGGCCAGGCCGGGGAAGTAGTCCTGGCCCCCGGCTACCTTGATCCGCGGCTCGACCACGTCCTGAACGTGGATGATCCGCGTGCGCGTGCCCGGCAGGGCCAGCTCGACCTCCACCCGGGCCAACCGGTCGTCGGCCTGGAGCAGATTCCTGAGTTCGTCCAGGTCCACCTGGAGGGTCTGGCCGACCAGGCGCGTGGGGCTGCCACAGGTCACTTCCGAGATGGGAAACAGCGCGAACTCGAGCATGCTCACCTTCCTGAACAGACGATGCTTCTCCCGCCTGCCTCCGCACTGTAGGCCGCCGAGCAACCGTTGTCAACGAGGGGCGGGGCCGGGGCGAAGCGTGCGCGGCGTCTGGTCGACGCCGCGCATGCTTCGCCCCAACGACTCAACGGAACCGCTGCGGCGGCGACTACTTGAGCGCGTCCTTGAGCTTGGCAACCACAGCCGGAGGCATCTTGAGCATGTCCAGGACGGCTTGCGTGACCTGTTCGCCGGTCCGTGGAGAGACCGCCTGTTTCGCCTTCTCCGCCGCGGCCCGGTAGTCCGGATCGGTGTACGCCTTCTCGTACGCTCTGCGGATCGCCAGGACGCGGTCCCTGGGCACCTCCGGGGCCATCGCGAACGGGAGCGTCATCTCAATGGGCGTGTGGATCGCTCGCAGCAGGGTCCTGGCCTCGTCGGTCTTGGCCAGCTTCTCCGCCGCCGGCACCCCTTTCAGGAAGGGATGGTTCAAGACCTCAGACCCGCTGACGATGAGCACCTTGTTCGCCGGGTTGTCGCCCTCGAACATGTCACGCGCGACGCTGGCCAGCGTATCGAAGGAGGTGCAGAAGCCCTGGACCTCCTTGTTCTTGACCGCCAACCGCTGCGCGGCGCCGCCCTCGTAGCCGGTCACGATCTTGAACTTCGTCCCGAGCGCGGTGTTGAAGATAACGGCCGGGTCGTAGGAGACGCTGCCCTTGCCGAAGCTCGACATGGTCAACTCTTTGCCGCCCTCCATGACCTCCTGGACGCTGTTGATGCCCACGTCCGTCCGCACTGCGCACGCGGCGGAGGTCTCCATGGTGCTCGAGATCCAGTTGAACTTCGCGGCGTCGAACTGGATGCCCGGCGCGCCGGTCAACTGCTGGATGACAAGCTGCACGTCGAGGGCGGTGACCACCGTTCCGTCTTTCGGTTCAGTGCCGTACGCGGTATTGGCGGCCATCATGTGGCCCCCGCCCAGCTTGTTCTCCACCACGACGTTGGGGTTGCCCGGGATGTACCTGGACAGCACCTGCTGGAGCATCCGCGCGTTCGTGTCCGAGGCGCCGCCGGGCGCCACGCCGACCGTGATGCGGACGGTCTTGCCCTTGTAGAAGTCGGCCACCGCTTTCTCGTCGAACTCGGCCGCCTTGGCCGCGGGCTTCTCGGTTGGCTTCGCGGCCGGAGCGGTGGTCGGCGCGGGCTTGGCGGCCGGCGCCTCGGCCTTCGCGGGCGCTGTCGTGGGTGCTGGTTGCGCGGGCGCCGCGGTGGGCGCCGGCTTGGGCGGGGCGGCCGTTGGCGCGGCCGGCTGGGGCGCGCAGGCTGCTGCGGCCAGGATGGCGACGCTGGCCAGGGCGAGCGCTCTGCCGGTGAGCTTCAGCTTTGCCGCGGGTAGGTCCATACTATCTCCTTGCTCCTCGTCAATACTCCATGGTCGCCGCGGGACGGCCGCGTGGCTCTCGCAGACCCGCCTCGCCAGCGTCTGGTAGCGCTCACTATAACCGACGGCCACGGATTGTCAAATCGCCGACCGGACGAGTGTAGTGCAGGGCAGACTGCTGGACAAGCCGTGGCTTGGTCGGGCGCGGTAGGGGCGAAGATGGCCGACGGCTGAGAGCTCGCTGCCCGAGCGTTAGCCGAGCACGTCGGCGACGGCAAGGGAGCGGTCGGGGAACGCACCTGGGGCCAGGTGCTCGCCGCGGCGCAGCACCTGGGCGGTGCGGTAGCCGCTCGGGGTCGGGTCGCGGTACACGGTGACTGTCTCCTGCTCCACGTCCACCAGCCAGACTTCCGGGATGCCGCTGCGGGCGTACAGCGGCACCTTTACTCGCCGGTCTGCCTCGAGTGAGCTGTCCGCGACCTCGACCAGCAGCAGGATGTCTCCGGGCACAGGGTGCCTGGAGGCGTGGAAGTCAGGCTGCAGACGGAAGAGCGCTACGTCAGGCTGGGGCTCGGCGTGCTCGCTGAGGCGGACAGGGTTCTGGACGCTGACCAGCGCCGAGTCACCGAGCAAGCGCTGAAAGAGGCGATCGAGGCGTATCACACACCACATGTGGCGAGGGCCGATAGGCGGCATCTCGACGATCTCCCCGTCGATGAGCTCGACGCGGTCGTCCTCGCCCAGGATGCCGGCCCGAGCCATCTGGTCGTACTCGTCCACGGTAAAGCGTCGTCTTCTCGGGGCCAGTGCCATCACGAGCCTCCTGGCGCCATTATAGCCCGCTCGGCGGCCCCTCAGAGCCATGGGGTCGAGCCGAGCGTTAGCCGAGCACGTCGGCGGCGGCAAGGGAGCGGTCGGGGAACGCGCCTGGGGCCAGGTGCTCGCCGCGACGCAGCACCCGGGCGGTGCGGTAGCCGCTCGGGGTCGGGTCGCGGTACACGGTGACCGTCTCCTGCTCCACGTCCACCAGCCAGACTTCCGGGATGCCGCTGCGGGCGTACAGCGGCACCTTCACTCGCCGGTCT
>JACQUR010000315.1 GCA_016210245.1 Chloroflexota bacterium | reverse complement strand
GCCACCACGCGCCGGGCGCGGGCCTCGAACTCGGCTGCTTCGGCGGGCGGGGAGCCGGCCGCGCGGCACAGGCGGCCCAGGCACTGGAGGCCGTCGGCGTAGATGGCGTTCACCATCACGTCTTCCCAGTCGAGCCAGGCGGGGACGCTCGGGCGGAGCGCCTCAGGTCATGCACTCCGCCCCGCACGGCTGCTGCTCGACGGCCGGCGGCGCCGGCAGCTTTCCTCCGCTGCGAAAGACCTCGCCCAGAGCCCGAAGCGACAGATCGGTGCGCTCCCTGAACGCCTGATCGGTCAAACGCTGAGCCGGAAAGTGCTTGGAATGCTCCTCCAGCGCCATCGCCTTTGCGTACAGCTCGGGGTGGTGCTCGTAGAGCCAGCGCCAACGATCCACAGAACCGAACGGGCAGAAGTAGCACGAACTCTTGATTGGTGCCAAGTACTTTCTTGAAGCGCAGGCCACGGGTCCCAACGGGTCGTATGTTGCGGGCAGCACGAAAGAGACGAATCCACGTTGGGAAACCGCCATCATCGGGTACAAGACCGGCCTCGACAGGCAAGGGCGCGCGGTAGTGGAAGTCATGCGCGTCAAATGGGAATACGGCATAATAGTCGCGCGGGTGCGTGACAGGCGAGAGCGCTCGCTTACGGTCGTGTCCGCCTTCGGCCGTCTGCATCGGTTAGCACGCATGTTTGGCTACCAGACGGGTGCGGGGGTCTTGTATGAGGCGCACTGCATCCGTGGAGATGGTGATGCGTGGACGCTGTGATCCCCAGGTGATGATGCTGGCGAATGACAGCCAGCCGGCGCGCAGGCAACCCCCTCTGCCGTCCGCGCCCGGGCGACCTCCGCGCTGGAGTCCCGGCGCACCAGGCCCCGGAATCTGGTCGCGGCACGCTGATACTCGACACCGGATCACCCGAAGTGGAGTGAGGAGAACTGGGAGTGGCAGACGAAGTCGAGCGCACGTTCGTGCTGAATGGGAAGACCGTCTCCAGTCGGGTGGACGGCAAGAAATCGCTCCTCCGCCACCTTCGAGACGACCTGGGCATGGTCGGCACCAAGGATGGCTGCAGCACCGGCGACTGCGGGAGCTGCGTCGTCCTGGTGAACGGCAGGCCGGTGGACTCGTGCGTCTACCCCATGGGGCGGGCGGACGGCGTCTCGATCGAGACGGTCGAGGGAATGGCCAGGCCGGACGGGACGCTCCACCCGATCCAGGCGGCGTTCCTGGACCGGGGGGCGGTCCAGTGCGGCTTCTGCACGCCCGGCATGATCATGGCCAGCAAGGCCATCCTGGACCAGAACCCATCGCCCTCGCAGGACGAGATCCGCCAGGGCCTCAAGAAGAACATCTGCCGCTGCACCGGCTACGTCCAGATCTTCGAGGCCATCCAGCAGGCCGGACAGTGGCTGCAGAACCCGCGGGCGTCGGCCCGCTGGAAGCCCACTGCCGGGGGGCTGGGCTCGCCGGCCGTGCTGGTGGACGGCACGAAAGCCGTCCGGGGAGCGCTCCCCTTCGCGGACGACCTCACCCGCCCAAAGATGCTCGAGGGCGCGGTGGTCTGGTCCGAGCATCCCTATGCCCGGATTCTCAGAGTGGACACCAGCGCCGCCAGGACGGCGCCCGGCGTCGTCCGCGTTGTGACGGCCGCGGACGTGCCCGGCATGAACCTCCACGGCCGGACCGTGCCGGATCAGCCCGTCCTCTGCCAGGATTACGTGCGCTTCACGGGCGATCCGATCGCGGTCGTCCTGGCCGACACCCGCGAACACGCGGCCGCCGCGGTCAAGCTGGTCACGGTGGACTACGAGCCCCTCCAGGGGCTGTTCGATCCGAAGGACTCGCTCAGGGAGGATGCCCCGCAGTTGGTCTCGTCCTCCCCCGGCAACATCTGCAAGCGGGTGACCCACGAGGTCGGCGACGTCGAGGCGGCCTTTGCCTCCGCCGCCCACGTCGTCGAGGGTCACTTCTCGACGCAGCGCCAGGACCACGCCTACCTGGAGCCGCTGGCGGCCGTGTCCGAGGTCGCCCCGGACGGGACGGTCACGGTCTGGGTGCCCACCCAGGCCCCGTTCGAGACCCGCGAGCAGTTGACCAAGATCCTCGACCTGCCGCGCGACAAGGTCCGCGTCATCGCCACCCCGATCGGCGGTGGATTCGGCGGCAAGCTGGAGATCGCCCTCGAGGGGATGGTCGCGGTCTCGGCGATGGTCACCCGACGGCCAGTCAAGATCACGCTCGGCCGCGACGAGAGCCTCCAGACGTCCGTCAAGCGCCACCCGTTCGAGCTCGACTACAAGGTGGCGACCGACGCCGACGGCGTCCTGCTGGCGGTGGACGCGAAGCTCATCTGCGACGCCGGGCCCTACACCGGGAACAGCCCGCGGGTGATCGACCAGGCGTGCATCTTCGCCTGCGGCCCGTACCGGGCCCCGAACGTTCGCCTGGACGGCAAAGCCGTCCTCACCAACAACCCGCTGGGGGGCGCCTTTCGCGGCTACGGGATCAACCAGTCCGCGGTGGCCATGGAGTCGATGCTCGACGAGTTGGCCACCAGGATCGGGATGGACCCGTTCGAGCTGCGCCGCAAGAACATGTATGTCGAAGGCGACTCCACGATCACCGGCCAGGTCCTGTCCAGCAGCGTCGGGGCCGTCGCCACGCTCGATGCCTGCCGGGCCGCCTTCGCCGAGGAGTGGCCTACGTACGAGGCGATGGCCCGACCCGGCTACCGGATCGGGTACGGGATTGCGGGAGCGATGAAGAACGTCGGCGCCGGCAAGGGCAAGATCGACGACGCCGGCGCGACCTTCACGCTCAAGCCGGACGGGCGGGTCGAGCTCATCG
>JACQUR010000314.1 GCA_016210245.1 Chloroflexota bacterium | reverse complement strand
GGCTCAGGATGAGCGGACCCGGGGTCCTCCGCTCATCCTGAGCCTGTCGAAGGGCCTGAGCCCGTCGAAGGACCTCACGGTCGCGGCTCGGATACCTCTACCGGGCGGATGCGGCACAGCGAGCTCCGGTGGGGGGTGCCGCCGCTGATGGGGTCGCGGCGGTCGTTCAGCACCAGCAGGTTGACGTTCGCGCCCTCCGCTGAGAAGGGGTCGAGCGCGGGCAGGCCGAGCTCGGCGCAGCCCTGCCACCAGCCGTGGTTGACACACACGACCCCGGGCAGGATCGAGTCGGTCACGTGTACCTGAGCGCGCGCGCTGCCGCTTGAGGTCTCGACGGCGATCCACGCTCCGTTGGCGATGCCGTAGCGCGCGGCCGTCCGCGGGTGAACCTGGGCGGTCGGGGTTGGCGCCGCCTTGCGCAGGCTCGGCAGGCCGCGGCCCTGGCTGTGCAGGTACTGCGCCCGCTTGGCGTTGGTCAGCACCAGCGGGAACTGCTCGGCCAGTTCCGGGGCGCTCACCGGGCTGAGGGCCGGCTCCACGTAGGTCGGCAGAGGCGCGAAGCCGTGAGCGGCGAAGGTCACGGAGAACAGCTCGACCTTTCGCGTCGGGGTGGCGAAGCCGCTCGGCGCCCCCGTGCTGGCGTCCAGGTCGGCGTACTTCCGGTAGCGCAGCGCTGCGCTTGGCACCGAGACGCCGTGCGGCCGGGCGGCCAGGGCCTCCCAGGTGAGGCCGCTCGGCTCGAGCACCGCGTTGTACGCCGCCTCGACGTCGCCGCCCCAGAAGTGCTCGCCCAGCCCCAGGCGGCACGCCAGCGCGAAGATGACCTCGATATCCGAACGCCGCTCGTAACGCGGCTCCACCACTGCCTCGCGGCGCTGGACGTGGGCCATGGCCTCGATCGGGTAGCGGAAGCCGAGCTGCAGGGCGGGCGATTCCAGGAAGCTGGCCGCGGGCAGGAGCACGTCGGCCAGCCGGCTGGTCGGGGTGTGGAAGAGCTCCATCTGCGCGAAGAACTCGAGCCGCTGAAGCGCTGCCCGGCCGCGCAAGGTGTCGCCGTTGGCCAGCAGCAGGTTGCCGCCGAAGGCGACCAGGGCCCGCACCGGGTAGGGCTGTCCTTCGAGGGCCGCCTCGTAGAGGTCGTACGCCGCCACGTTGCCCGGCCTGGCCGGTGGGCCGATTGGGCGCTCCTGCCGACCCAGGCGGCGCTGACTCAACGCCTCGGGCAGGGCCGAGCGGGCCTGGATGGGGCGCACGCGGGGCTCGGGCGCCGGCACGTTGCCGCCGGGACGGTCGAAGTCGCCGAGCAAGGCATACAGGACCTCGATCGCCCGCGCGGCCTGGGTGGCGTTGGTGTGCTGGACCAGGCCATTGTGGAAGTAGTGCGAGACGGGCCGCTGCTCGGCCAGCAGCCGCGCGGCCGCGACGAGCTGCTCGGCTGGAACTCCGGTGATCCGCGCAACCACATCCGGCGGGTGTGCAGCCGCCACGGTAGCCAGGCGCTCGAAGACCGGCCGGCACTCCACCTCGCGCCCGTCGGCCAGGAGCACGCGCCAGGCACCGCGCAGCGCTACCGAGTCCTGAGTCCTGAGTTGAAAGTCCTGAGTCCTGAGGAGGAGGCGGGCACTCAGGGCTTTCAACTCAGGGCTCAGGACTCGGTAGCGGCCGAGGCGCGGGTCGTAGGCCACCAGGGCATCCCGGCCTTCGAGGGCTGCGACGTAGCGCGGGCTGCCCGTCACGTCCCCATCAGCCTGGCCGAGCAGATGGGGCGCCAGAGCCTCAACCTGCAGCAGGTGTCCGGTGTCAGCCCGAACCAGCAGCGGCGCATTGGTCCAGGCGCGCACGAAGGCCTCGTCGTAGCGGCCCGACTGGATGAGCAGGTGGATCAAGCCCAGGGCGAGCGCACCATCGGTCCCCGGACGGAGCTGGAGGAGCAGGTCGGCCTTGTTGGCCAGGCCGATCCGCCGCGGGTCGACCACCAGCAGCTTCGCCCCGCGGGCCTGTGCCGCCACCACAGCGCGGGCGAGGCTCAGGAAGTTGGCGCTGGGATTGCTCCCCCACAGCACCACGCAGCCGCTCCTGGCCACGTCCGGCATCGCCAGGCGCTCGGTGCCGAAGGTGTAGCAGGCAGCCCCGGTGTCGCGCGGCCACTGGCACAGGTGGGTCGTGCTGGCCACGTTGGGCGTGCCGAAGCAGTTGGCCAGCCGACCCAGCCACGCTTCCGTGTCGGTCAGGCCGGTCCCGCCGCCCGTGCCTTTGCTGAAGACCACGGCCTCCGGACCGGAGGCAGCGCGGACCTCGAGCAGCTTGCGGGCGACCAAGTCCAGCGCCTCGTCCCAGGTGCAGCGCTCCCAGCCGGGATCGGGATCCGTCTTGGGGCGGGTGCGCCGCAGCGGGTAGTCGACGCGCTCCGGGTGGTCGAGCAGCTCCGGCGCCGCGCGGCCCTTCGCGCACAGCGCGCCCCCATACGGGTGCGAGGCGTCCGGGCGCAGCGCGACCACGCGCTCCGCCTCGACGGTCGCGACGGCCGGGCAATGTACCGCGCACAGGCCACAGCAGGTCCTGACGGTGCGGGTCTGGTCGGGACTGGAGAGCATTCTCACCACCTCCGCGAACTGGCTGCGGGCCACGCGCCACCTCCTAATTGCCGCCCCACCAGACAGCAGTCTAACACGGTGCCCGTCTACCGTCCCCTATTGCCAACCGCAGCAGGCCCGGGTATGCTAAGGAGGTTGGCAGCACTTGCGGCGTTCGCCATCCGGAGAACAAACGGCTCGACGTGCCTGGGAGCCCCACACGGTCAGCGGACCGGGTGGGGGGACAAGAAAAGCGCAATAGAAGCGGCCCAGAACCGGCGCACCAACGAGGGGTAGCGCCTCAACCCAAAGGAGGGTACATGTCTGGACTGAGCTGTCCCAACTGCGGCCTGACCATCGGCGGCCAAGCGATCAACCAGGATGGCGTGCTCTACTGCTGCCAGGGCTGCGCGGACCGGACCTACTGTAGCTGCCGCGTCACCAGCCCGCCGACCGCCCGCGTGGCTGTCTCGGGGGGTGCCAAGCGCAGCTAGGCGGATTGGAGGTTGCTACGGGTTGGAGGTTGAAGGGCCTTCCAACCTCCAACCTCAAACCTCAAACCCGTAGCAACCTCCAACCTGGAGATACTTGCTGCTCGGCGGGCGGCCGAGCTCGGCCAGGATGGCGCGCGAGGCGGCGGCGACCTGGTCGAGGTCGACGCCGGTTTCGATGCCCATGCCGTGCAGCATGTAGAGCAGGTCCTCGGTGGCCAGGTTGCCGGCTGCGCCCGGGGCGTAGGGGCAGCCGCCGAGCCCGCCGGCCGAGGCATCGAACACGCTGATACCCATCTGCAGCGCAATCAGGGTGTTGGCCAGGGCCGTGCCACGGGTATCGTGGAAGTGCAGGCCCAGCCGCCGGGCGGGGAGGCGCTGGAGCAGCGCGCCCAGCACCACCTCCACCTGGCGTGGCGTTGCTACGCCGATCGTGTCGCCGATGGACACCTCGTCCACGCCCAGGTCCAGCAGCCGCTCGGCCACCTCCATCGCCCGCGCGGCCGGCACCTCGCCCTCGTAGGGGCAGCCGAAGGCTGTGGAGACGTAGCCCCGCACCCACAGCCCAGCCGGGCGCGCCTGCTCCATGACCGCGGCGATGTCCCGGAACGACTCGTCGATCGTGCGGTTGATATTGCGGCGGTTGAAGCTCTCCGAGGCGGCGGTGAACACGGCGATCTCCCGCGCGCCGGCCCGCAGCGCCCGCTCGAGCCCGCGGGGGTTGGGCACCAGGGAGGGGTAGCGCGTCCCCGGGCGGCGGGTGATGGCACCGAGCACCGCCTCGGCGTCGGCTAGTTGGGGCACCGCTTTGGGATGGACGAACGAGGTGGCCTCCACCACCGCCAGGCCCGCGGACGAGAGGGCGTCGATGAAGCGCACCTTGGCCTCGGTCGAAACCGGGGTGCGCTCGTTCTGGAGCCCGTCGCGCGGGCCGACCTCGACCACGGTGACGCGCCGAGGCAGGCCGGAGAGGATTTTGGATTTTGGATTTTGGATTTTGGATTGCGGATTCAGCATCGTCCGAGACTCCACGTACAGCCCGCGCTGTCTCTGCGTTCACGGCTGCAGACAAGGTCCCCCGCGCAACAATCCAAAATCCAAAATCCAAAATCCAAAATCACTTCGCCTCCAGCTCCACCAGCAGCGTGCCGCCATCGACCACGGCGCCCTCGGGGTAGAGCAGGCGGCGGATGGTGCCGTCGAAGGGCGCGTTGATCGGGTGCTCGATCTTCATTGCCTCCAGCACCACCAGGAGCTGGTGGGCGGCGACGCGCTCGCCCTCGGCCACGGCTACCCGCACCACCTTGCCGGGCATGGGCGCGCTGAGCGCACGGTGGGCGTGGCCGTCAGAGCGGGCGCTGGCCGCGGCGGCCAGGCTGGGCGGAGTTGGGCGCTCGATGCGCCACTGGCACCCGCCCCAGTCCACCAGCCAGCCGCCGGACTCGCGGCTCACGGTCGCGGTCCCGACGCGCGCTCCCTGGCGCAGCAGCAGCCGCCCGGGCTCTGCCGGCTCGATCGCCGCCTCCAGCCGCTCGCCGCGGCGCTCGATGCGCCAGGGCTCGCCCCTGGCGAGGGGCGCCGCGACGATCACCCGTTCCGTGCGACCGTCGACCACATAGCGAACGGGCAGCCCGCTCCGGCCCGGCTGCCATGGCCCCGAGGCCCAGGGGCCGGCCGGAGCGGAGGGCTCGGTGCCGGCACCCAGCTCGAAGGCGGCCACGGCCAGCAACACCTCGGTCGGCGCCGGGGCGGGCGTCTCCTGGGGCTGCCAGGCGAGGTCCAGGAAGGCGGTGTGCAGGCGGCCGGCGCGGAACTCGGGGTGCGCGGCCACGCGGCGCAGCAAGGGCAGGTTCGTCGGCACCCCGACGACCGCGTAGCGCTCCAGGGCAGCCTCCAGCCGGGCCACGGCGGCGGCGCGGTCCTCGGCGTAGACGATCAGCTTGGCCAGGAGGGGGTCGTAGTGGAGACTCACCTGGTCGCCACTGTAGGTGCCCACGTCGTTGCGCACGCCCGGCCCCTGTGGTGGCTCGAAACGCTCGATCCGCCCGGCGGCTGGCAGGTGATCGTGGAAGGGGTCCTCCGCATCGACGCGGCACTCGATAGCGTGGCCGCGTAGGGCGAGCTGTTCCTGGTCGAGCGCCAGCGGCTCCCCCGCCGCCAGGGCGAGTTGCAGCTTCACCAGGTCCAGGCCGGTGGCCAGTTCGGTCACCGGGTGCTCCACCTGGAGGCGGGTGTTCATCTCCAGGAAGTAGAAGCTGCCCTCCTGGTCGAGTAGGAACTCCACCGTGCCCGCGTTCTGGTAGCCCGCCGCGCGCGCGGCCCGCACGGCCGCCTCGCCCAGGCGCTGGCGCAGCGCCGCGTCCACCGCTGGCGAGGGCGCCTCCTCCACCACCTTCTGGTGGCGGCGCTGGATGGAGCACTCGCGCTCGCCCAGGGAGATCAGCTTGCCGAAGCGGTCGCCCAGCACCTGCACCTCGACGTGGCGGGGGCGCTCCAGCAGTCGCTCCAGCAACAGGCGGCCGTTGCCGAAGGCGGCCCGGGCCTCCCGCCGCGCGCTCTCCACCGCCGCCTCCAGCTCGCCCGCCTGGCGGACGATGCGCATCCCGCGCCCCCCGCCGCCCCCGGCCGCCTTGATCAGCAGCGGGAAGCCGATCCGCCGCGCCTCGCGCCGCAGGGCCTCCAGGCTGTCGTCCTCACCGTGGTAGCCCGGCACCGTCGGTACGCCCACCCGCTCGACGGCCACCTTCGCCGCGGCCTTGTCGCCCATCAGCCGCATCGCCTCGGGCGGCGGCCCCACGAACACGATCCCCGCCTCCTGGCAGGCCTCGGCCAGGGCCGGGTCTTCGGAGAGGAAGCCGTAACCGGGATGGAGCGCCTCCGCTCCGGCCCGCCGGGCGGCGTCGATCAGGGCCGGGATGTTGAGGTAGCTCTCGCGGACGGGGGCTGGTCCGATACAGTAGGCCTCCTCGGCCTGGAGCACGTGCAGCGCCCGTCGATCGGCCTCCGAGTACACCACGGCCGCGCGCACGCCCAGCTCGCGGCAGGCGCGGGCAATGCGCACGGCGATCTCGCCGCGGTTGGCGATCAGGATTTTGCGGAACACTGCTCTCTCGACTCCACCTGGTCAGGACCAGAGGTCGTCGATAGCAATCTCCAGACCGGGGAACAGCTCGGGGTGGAAGCTGCTGCCAGGGCCGTAGATGCCCGCCCGCTCGTACCCCTGCTCGCCCAGGCGGTAGCTCTCGATGGTCCGAGCCTCCGGATCCACGATCCAGTAGTGGGGGATGCCGGCCGCGGCGTACCGTCGCAGCTTGATCCCACGGTCACGCGCCTCGGTGCTGGGCGAGAGCACTTCCACGACGAGGTCGGGCGGCCCCTCGACCCCCCGATGGCTGATGATGCCCAGGCGCTCGCGGGAAACATACACCAGGTCGGGCTGGACACCGTTTTCGTCATCCAGCACCACTCCAACGGGCGCCTCCACCACCTTGCCCAGGCGGTGTTGGCGAACCCAACCGGCTACGAACAGGTAGAGATTCCCCAGCACCTCCTGGTGCCCCCAGGAAGGCGATGGTGTCATGTACAGCTCCCCGTCGATGACCTCGTAGCGGTACTCGTCTTCGGGCGCCTCCCAGATATCGCTGGCCTTGAAGCGGACGCGTGCCATCGCTACTGCCTCCTGAAGGCATTATAGACCCTTGCTGCGCCCGACCGAGCCACGGGTTTTCCAGCAGTTCGTCGCGGCGCGCCCGCCGCAGGCAGCTCTCCTGCCTCCTGCTTCCTGGCTTCTGCCGCCTGCCGACTGCCGACTGCCAGCGGCCCCCGTTGTCGCCGACAGGCGCGCGCGAGTATCCTGAAGCCTGCTGTGAACGAGGAGGGTAGGCCCCAACCCATGCTCGTCCGCCTGGCGCTGTGCGTGCTGCTGCTCGCCCCAGCCTGCGCCCGACCGGTTGACCGCCCCGCGGCGGGCGCCCAGCCGACGAGCGCTGCTGATTCCCCAACTCCAGCGGCCGAACCGTCGCCCCCCACGCGGGTGGCCGTCGCGCGGCCCGAGCCGTCGCGCACGCCCACTCCAGAGCCGGTGACGGACGAGCCGCCCGTCCTGTGGAAGATGGTCCCCTCGCCCGAAGACGGCGTCGCCGCGGGCGAGGTGCGCATCGCCGCCGACGTGGTGGGCTTCAGCGCCCTGGCCCAGGTGACCGCCTCGTTCAACGCCCTGCCCGTACCGCTGGAGATCGAGCGGCGAGACGAGCGGCACTGGACCGCGTTCTTCAGCCGCGCGCTGGCGCCGGGCGAGTACGAGGTGCGGATGGCCGCCATGGACGATCTGCGCCGCATGGGCACTCTGGCGTGGCGGTTCAAGGTCCTGGGGCCGACCCCGACGCCCACCGCCTCGCCGACCGCCACCCGGACCGCCACCGCTCCCCCCAGCCCCCCACCGACGCTGACGCCGGTCCCAACCCCGACTGCTACGCCGGCCGTGGTGGCCACGCCAACCCCACCACCACCCAGCCCCACGCCCGCGCCGGTGCCGCTCCCGCTCCCGCTGGTGCGGGGCATGCGCGTGGACGACGCCCGCGCCCAGCTCAACCGCATGGGGCTGCAGGTGCAGACCCGGCAGGCGCAGTCGCCCGCGCCGGCGGGCATCGTGGTCGACCAGTCGCCCAGGGACGGCACTCTGGTTGCCCCGGGCGCCACAGTCGTGCTCTCCATCAGCGCGGGCCAGTGAGGAGGAGTGCAGATTTGAGATTTGAGAGTGCCGATTGCATGCAATCGGCACTCTCAAATCTCAAATCTGCACTCTCAAATCTGCACTCCGGCTCGCGTCCTTGAGGTTATAGG
>JACQUR010000327.1 GCA_016210245.1 Chloroflexota bacterium | reverse complement strand
CGCCCAGCGCCACGGCCAGTGCGACGCCAACCAGCACGGCGAACCCGACGCCGACCCCGACCGCTACGGCCACAGCCACCGCGACAGCTACGCCGACCTTCACGCCCACCGCCAGCGTCACGCCCACGGCTCTGGCGACGGCCACGCCGGTGGTCGTGGTCAGCGCTACGGCCACGGCGACGACCACCGCGCCTTCGACCACCCTGGCGTTGATCGACCAGAGCCAGGACAACCGCGAACCGTACCGCTATCGGGCCGAGCCGCAGGGCTACCGCCTGGAGCTGTTCGAGAAGGCCAGCGGCGCGGCCAACGTGCGCTTGACCCACCTGGACTCGGACACCATGCTGAGCTTCGCCCTGCCCGGGACGGCCACCGCCCCCACGTCCGTGGGCGCCACGGCCAGCGCCCAGGTGGGCAGCCTCAGCGTGCGCTGGACCAGCTCTGCCGACCGCCTCAAGGAGGAGCTGGTGTTGGCCAGCCGCCCGGCCGGGGACCAGGTGGTCTTCAGCCTGCAGCAGCGCGGGCTGCGCTTCGAGCCGGACGGGCAGGGGGGCTATCTGGCCCGGGATGGGCAGGGCCTGCCCATCTTCCAGGTGCTGGCCCCCACGGCGCAGGACGCCCTGGGACGGCCCGGGTTGGCCAGCCTCAGCCTCAGCGGGGCCGCGCTGGTGCTGCGCCTGGACCCGGCCTTCCTGGCCGCGGCCACCTACCCGGTCATCGTCGATCCGACCGTGGTCTACGTGAACAGCAGTTCCTTCGCCACCGGCTTCAACAACAGCGCCCGCCTGCTCCAGGACAGCTTCGGCAAGCTGCTGCTGGTCATCACCCGCCCGAGCTTCCTGGTGCTCAACTGGAGCAACGACGGCGGGGCAACCTGGAGCAGCACGGATGGGCCGGCCACCAGCGTCTCGGGCGGGGCGACCTGGACGCTGGACGCCGCCGGGGCGCTCCACGCCGTCTACCAGGCGGGCGCCGGGCTCACCTACCAGCGCTACAGCCTCACTCGCGCCACCGACGGGAGCCACAACATCCTGGGGCTGGTTGCCTCGGGACCGGCCGTGGGGCTGGACACCCCGGCGGGCGCGCCGCGGCCGAGCCTGGTCCTGGACAAGAACGACCAGCCGGCCGTGGCCTGGCTCTCCACGGGGACGGACCGCTGGGAGGTGCGCTTCCTGCGCGCGGCGGGCGACCCGACGCTGCGGACCAACTGGTTGAACGCTCAGGGGACCAGCACCAGTCCGGACGTGCTGGGCACGCAGATGGTGGGCAACCTGTCGGGCAGCGCCAGCCTGGCCCGCATGCCGGCCGGGGCGGGGGCGAACGCGGACGGGCTGTATCTATTCTGGGTGGAGAGCCAGTCCAGCCAGCTTCGCTGGAGCAAGGCCCAGGTGCAGGGGGCGAACTACACTGCCTGGAGCGCCCCCGTCGACAGCCGGCCGGCGAAAGCCGCCACCGACGGCGTGGCGACCGCGGCCGACAGTCGGAACCAGGGGATCGTGATCGCCTATGGGAGCCCCGACCCGGACCTGTTCGACGGCCTGTACCGCAAGGGGGCCGATGACGGCGAGCTGACGCTGGTGCCCGCCACCAGCAACTTCGGCAGCCGGCTGAGCGTGGGCGTGGACCGGGGCGACCTGTACGTGTTCTACACGAAGACGACCAACGAGCTGGCCTATCGGCGCTACCTGCCGGAGAGGGGCCTGGAGACGACCGAGCACGTGCTGGGCAGTTCGGCGGTGTGGCCCACCGCGCGGCGCGAGCTGGACGACGGGCAGGCCGACGTGGCCTGGGTCCACCTCAACCCGCTGGCGTACTGGGAGGTCATGCACCACCGCTTCGCCACGAGCCGGCCGTTCATCCGGAACCTGGCCGCCGGCCCGAGTCCCTTCGTGCCCCTGGCCGGGCAGAGCACCACCCTCAGCTACAGCCTGGCGGACGACGTACTGTTTGGGAAGCCGCTAACCGTCAGCGTCAAGGTCTACGATAGCGTGGGCGGGCTGGTGCGCACCCTGGTGAACGGCAGCCAGACGGTGGGCTCCCAGAGCGCGGCCTGGGATGGCAAGAACGACGCCGGGGCGATCCAGCCCGCGGGGACCTACACCGCCAGGGTCAACGCCACTGACAGCGAGGGGCTGGCCGCGCCGGAGCAGACGGTGAGCGTGACCCTCACCCGCCAGGCGACCACCACGTACGGCTACGACCAGCTTTCGCGCCTGACGAGCGTGACGCCGCCGAGCGGGCCGACCGGCTACACCTACGACAGCGTGGGCAACCGCACGACCAGGACCCGGGGCAGCAGCACGAACTACTCCTACGACTGGGCCGACCGGATCACCTCGGCAGGCGGGGTGAGCTACACGGTCAATGACAACGGCAACCTGGTAGCGCGAGGCCCGGATACCTTCGGCTACGACCAGGCCAACCGGCTGAAGACCGCCACCATTGGCAGCACGACTTCGACCTACGTCTACGACGGCGACGGCAAGCGGGTGAGCGCCACCGTGGGCACGAACCCGACCGTCAGCTACCGCTACGACGTGAACCAGTCACTGCCAGTGGTGCTGGACGACGGCACGCGCAAGTACGTGTGGGGGCTGGGGCTGGCCTACGCGGTGGATAGCGCGGGCAACGTGGAGGTCTACCACGAGGATGGCCTGGGCTCGGTGCGGGCCATCACCGATGCCAGCGCCCAGGTGGTGCAGACCTACCTGAGCGACGAGTTCGGGGTGCCGAGCCTGACCCAGGGAACGGGAAGCCAGCCCTTCCAGTACACGGGCGAGCCCCGGGATGCGGAGACGGGCTTCGTCAACCTGCGGGCGAGGATGTACGACCCGGCGACGGGGCGATTCGTGCAGCGTGACCCCTTCCCCGGCTTCGACAGCGATCCGCTGTCGCTCAACAGGTACTCGTACGTGGCCAACGATCCCATGAACGCCACCGACCCGAGCGGCCAGAACCCGCTGCTGGCGGCCTGCGCGGGCGGCGCCCTGTCCAGCGTAGCGGTCGACCTGGCCATGAGCTGGTTCGGGGGCGAGAAGGTCACCGGCAGCCAGGTGCTGCGCAGCGCCGCCACCGGCTGTCTCTCGGGCCTCACCGGCTTCGGCCTCGGCAAAGCCGTGGCCGCTCTGGCCCCGCGGCTGGTGGGCACGCTCTCCGCCGCCGACAACCTGGGTGGCACCCTCGCCTCCTGCGTCATCAACAGCTTCAGCGCCGACACCCCGGTCCAGACCGCCGACGGCCCGCGCCCCATCGCGTCACTCAAGGTGGGCGACCTGGTGCTGGCCTACGACGAGGCCACGGGGAGCCTCGGCCTCTACCCGATCACTGAGCTCATCTCGTACGAGGACGAGCAGGTGGTCAAACTGGCCATCGACGGGGAGGTGCTGGCCACCACCCCCGAGCACCCCTTCTTCACCCTGGAGCACGGCTGGCTGCCCGCCCAGGCGCTCACCGCCGGGCTGCACGTGCGCAAGTCCGATGGCGGCTTCGGGATCGTCCATGCGCTCGCATTGGAGCACCAACCCCAGCGCATGTACAATCTGACCGTCGAAGGCGCCCACACCTTCTTCGTGGGTGACGGGCAGTGGCTGGTTCATAACGGCTGCAAGACTCCGGCTGCAAAGGCGTGGGATGTTGCTCGCGCGCGATACTGGAGGGAAACAGCCCAGCGACCTTACATGGACCTCAAGTACGGGGCTCCGAACGTGGTGCGGATGCGGCGAGGCCTGGCACCCCAGATGCCCAACCCAAGAACCGGTCAAGCCGAGTCACTGGAACTGCACCATCTTATTCCCAGGAGGCTGGGAGGCAGTAATGACCGCCGCAACTTGATCGAGCTCTTCGCTGATGAACACGAGCGGCTCGACCTTTACAGGAGGCTCGGAGGGCGACCGTGACAACGGAGAAGAGCATCGACTGGCTGTTCGCGGGGTCCCCTGATCCGTTCCGTATTACCTACAAGGGTCTGGAGCTCATCCGCGTCGACCACTTCCCTTTGCTTGGCGCGAGGAAGCTCAAGCTAGTGTTGGAGGCCACCAGTAGTGATTGGCCGCAGGCAGTCAGGATACTGTCGGATCTTCCGATCGAGATCGACGGCCAGAGCAGCAAGAACGTCGCTATTTGGGCTGACGCTGCACCAGAGGAGGTAGTCATTTCTTGCCCTGGCGACCAAAGCCATGTGCTGGTATACAATGCCTGGGACCCCTGCAAGACCGGCAAGCCGTTCGCCTTGCTGGCTTATGGGGCGATGATTGTGGAGGAGATTCCTCAGGGACGCCGCTATCGCTGCAACGATGGGTACCCGGACGACGACTTCGACGACCTCGTATTCAGGATCGAACGGCTGACGGACTGATGGATACGGCCAATTCGTGGCAGGTGGCACCCGGAAGGGGGTGAGCCCAGACCTTGCTCCCTTTACATACCCTGGGCTGCAGGCCCCTCCGTCTGCCGCGACAACGCAGCGGCGACAACCGGGCCACGTGGATCCGGCTGCACGTTCCCTCCGCCGGCGCAAGCTGGCCTGGTCGGTCGAGCCGCTCCGGGCCGCGGTCGAGGAGGTCATCGCGAGAAGGCGCTCGGACCCGTAGCCATCGGTGGTGCGCCGAGCCTCGCCGCCAGGAGGTGGCGGCGTTTGGGGTATGATGCGAGCACGATGCGAGCTGTCGCCGATCGCTTGCTGCTGGGCCTGGTGGCGCTGGCGGCGCCCCTGCTCTGGGTCTTCCTGCCGGTCTTCTCCGAGCACCAGGACTTTCGGATCAACTTCCTGGCGGCGGCTGCGCTGCTGAACGGGCTGGACCCGTACCAGCCGGCCTCGCTCCGGGAGATGGCGGGCGTCCTTGGCGTGGCGATTCCCTCCGATGGATTCGAGGGGCTCTTCGGGCGCTACATCCAGCCGCCTTTCTCCGCGCTGCTCATCACCCCGCTCGTGCCGTTGGGGCTGTCCGGCGCATGGACTGCGTACTACTTGCTCAGCCTGGCGTGCCTGGTGGGCGCGGTGCTCCTCGGCCTTCGGCTGGCGGGCGACCGTGGGGCGTGGCGGGGAGCTGCCGCGTGCGTGTTTGCCTGGCCGGCTACCGCCTCGCTGGCGCTGGGCCAGGTGGACGGCCTGATCACCTTCGCCCTGGCCGTAAGCTGCTGGGCGCTGGTGGCGGGGAGGCCTGGGCCCGCGGCGAGGGCCGCGCTGGCTGGGCTGCCCGTCGGGCTGGCCGCGGGCCTGAAGGTCATCCCCGGGATCATCCTGCTCTACTTCGCCGCCACCCGCCGGTGGCGCGAGGTGGTCTGGGCTGTCGCGGGGCTGCTGTGTACGCTGCTGGCGCCAACGCTGGTCCTCGGTCCGGCGCCGATGCTCGCCTTTGTCGCGCAACTGCCGCTGTTGGGAGGCAGTTCGTCGCTCTCGGATAACGTCTCGCTGCCGGGCCTGCTTGCCCGCCTCGCCACCGGCCCGGGCGGGTACCTCAGCGGGGAGGTTGCCCGATTGACGGGGCCACCGGCGGTAGCCAGCCCCCTGCTGTCTGGCGCTCTGGTCCTCTGGAGTGTTCTGCACGCCCGCCGGCGCCCGGCCGGCAGCGCCTATCTGTTGCTCCTCGCGGTCGGGCTGCTGGCCGCGCCCATCGCCTGGGGCCACTATCCGACCTGGCTGCTTCCGTTCCTGGTGGCGCCGCTCGGACGAGCGCTGGCCGGGCCGCTGAGCGCGCGCAGCGGCTGGTTCCTGCTGGGCGCGGGCCTGCTGTTCTTCCCGCTGGGCAATCTCTACTGGTTCAGCCTGGCCCCGCCGTGGGTCGCCACCCTGCCCTGGGGACAAACGGGCCTGGCCCTGCTCGCCGGCTCGCTCGTCGCTCGCCGGGCGTGCAAACCGATGGTCGGAAGTCAAGTAGCAGGGCCTTTCCAAACCGCCGAGACGCCGAGACGCAGAGTCTTCTGAACACAAGAGAAGGTGACTCTCTGCGTCTCGGCGTCTCTGCGGTGAGCAGGAAAAGGCGCTCTGAATCGGTAGAAGGGGGACGCGAATGGGTACGAGCAGATCGAACGATCCCAACCCGGGTCCACAGTCGGCAGTCCACAGCGCACAGTCCGCTGGCGCCCTGTCGACTGCGCACGTTCAACCGTCGACCCAGCAAGGTTGCAGCCCGGCTGCGGGCCGACCGATCCGCGTGGCCGCCGTCGACCCGCACCCCATGATGCGCGAAGGGCTGCGGCTGGTGCTGGCACAGGCCCAGGATATCCAGCTCGTGGGCCTGGCCGAGGACGGCGCCGGGGCACTCCGCCTGGTGGAGGAAGCTCGGCCCGACGTGCTGATCCTGGAGTTGGCCCTGCCCGACGTGGGGGGTATTGCCCTGGTCCAACAGGTCCATGCCTCCCATCCGGAGGTCGCGCTGCTCGTCCTGACCGCCTACGCAGAGGTGAGCCACCTTGCGCCGCTGCTCCAACTGGACACCCGGGGCTACCTCGCCAAGACGGCTTCGGCCGAGGCGCTCGTGGCCACCGTGCATGCGGCTCGGGAGGGGCTGACGGTGCTGGCCGCGGAGGCGACGCGGACGGCCGCAGGCTCCGAGGCGGCGCGGGCGGTGTTCCAGCGCGACCGGTCGCCCCTGACGCCCAGAGAACAGGAAGTGCTGCCCCTCCTGACGGCCGGGCGCCACAACGACGAGATTGCCGAGCGGCTCTGCACGACCGTCAAGACGGCCGAGTTCCACGTCAGCAACGTGCTCCGCAAGCTGGGAGTGCGAAGCCGAAGCGCGCTCGTCGCCAACGCCGGCCACCGGCGCGCCTCATTCCCTGAAAGCCTGGAGAACAGCGGGGCTCCACCACCCGTGCAGAGCGGCAGGCGGCACACTACTGCTCTGCCAACCCGCGCACGGCCCAGGACTGAGGCCAAGGCGGGATCTACGGGGCGCGGTGAGCGCGTCCTCCGGAGAGGAGACGTTCACCACGGAGACACGGAGTCACGGAGTCACGGAGTCTTGTCTAATGTGCTACGTGGAGATTGAGTAACATTATGGTGAGTGTGATCGCAGCGAGGTTGAACGATGGGGTGGCAGCCGACTCGACTCACCCGCGACCAATTGGAGGAGCGCCGGTTGGTG
>JACQUR010000313.1 GCA_016210245.1 Chloroflexota bacterium | reverse complement strand
TTTCGTAGGAGGCTAGTTGGGGGTTGAAGGCTTGGCGAGCGGACATGTCCGCTCGCCAAGCCTTCAACCCCCAACTAGCCTCCAGCCCCCAGGTATCCGCTATAATCCGGCATCGGGAACTGAGGAGGCCAGCATGACGAGAGGTAATCGGGCCGTGGCCCAGCGCTATGCCGCGGCCGCCAAGAAGCGGCGAAAGAGCATCCAGCACGTGCCCAGCCTTCCCCCATCGCCGCGGGAAGAGTCCGCATCTGCGCCCGCCACTCCGGCCGCTCCCGCGCGTGCGGCCTCCCCGGTGGCCGTCCGGCCGCAGCCCACCCGCGCCGCGGCGACCCGCAGGTCGTTCGCCGACTACGCCGAGCAGTACCGCTACGTCTGGAAGGACCTTCGGCGCATCGCCCTGCTCGTCGGCGCGCTCCTCCTGGGCCTCATCCTGCTCTCCTTCGTGCTGCGCTAAGCGCGCCTTCCGCCCGGTTCGAGCCGCTCGGCGCCCTGGCGAGGCAGGCGTCTCTGCCTGCCCCGCGGGGCATGGACAACTGTCAACGGATTTGGGGAACGGATTGCACGGATTGGACCTCCAATCCGTTCAATCCGTTCCCCAAATCCGTTGACAGTAATCCGTTCCACGCCGCAGGGGCGGCCGATAGGACTCGGCCGCCCCTTGAACGCTGGCAGATCCGCTGGCCGGGCTAAGGGCACTTGCCCTTACAAGCAGTAGCTGTCGCCGTGGGGCTTGGCCCCGCCGTCGGCGTGTTGGTTGGCACCGGCGTATCGCTCGGCACTGGGGTCGGGCTCTGCGCACCCTTGGGAGTAGACGTAGCGGTTGGCACCGGCGTGTCACCCGGCGTCGGCGTGTTGGTTGGCGCCGGCGTATCGCTCGGCGCTGGGGTCGGGCTCTGCGCACCCTTGGGAGTAGACGTAGCGGTCGGCACCGGCGTGTCAGTTGCCACAGGCGTGTTCGTAGGTATCAGGGTGGCGGTCGCCCCGCCCGGCGCTGTTGGGCTGGGCGTGCCCGACCCGCCCGGCGACATCAAGGTCTCCATCTGGCCGAAGTAGCCCGCCACCGCATCGCTGATGCTGTTGGCGCCCACCACGGCGACAAGCGCAACGGTGGCCAGGATCAAGCCATACTCCACCATGTCCTGGCCACCCTGGTCTCCGGTGAATCGCTTCAACCACCGCATGGCTTCCCTCCACGGACGACGGCCGGGATTGTCGCGCGCCGGGGCCGCGGCCACCGTCGTGGCGTCTGCCCTCGGCCAGCGGCTTCACCGCGCCTCTCCACGGCGCAGCCCGGCCGCGCTCGACCGCGACCTCGCCTCACGCCGTCATGTCAAGCATAGCCAGGCGCTGTTAAGCGGTCGTGACACGTCCGTTGCGGAGCCGTTGCAGTTCGAGTCCTGAGTGCTGAGTCCTGAGTCCTGAGTGAGGTTCCCTACTCAGGACTCAGCACTCAGGACTCAGGACTCAGGATTGCCTACCGTCGGCGGAAGGTGACGGTGTGCAGGTGGAGGTCCAACTCGTCCACGGTCCAGCCGGCCGACTCCCAGGCCTGCACCTGCACCTGGTCGCGCCAGGTGCGGCTGCCCAGCCACCAGGCCTCATACTTGAAGGCCGAAGGCGGCAGTGGCTCGCCCAGCAGGTGCTCGATCCGCCCGAAGCCGAGCGTCACCCGCTTCTGCCCACCGGGCAGACCCTCCAGATAAGCACGGAGCGCGTCGTACTTGGCCATGGTCAGTGGTCAGCCGGACCTAACCCCCCGGCCCCCTTCCCGTCTCCCCCTTCCCTTGTAGGGAAGGGGGCCGGGGGGTTAGGTCCGGCTCCCCTTCCCGGCCGCGAGTTTGTACAACCTGCACAACCTGCTGCCCTCATTTTGCCACACTTCGGCCCTATCCTTGGTCGCATTGCCGGGCTACACTGAAACTGCCGAGCGGAGGACCATGCGGCAAGGGCGCCGCCCGACCCACGGCAACGGGGCTGAGGGTGGCGCCATGCGCGGCCCGCCCTCGGCCATTTTATACCGAGTCCGTAGGGGAGCACGACCGTGGCCGATGGTGTGAGCGCCGGGGACACTGCCTGGGTGCTGGTTTCAGCAGCCCTGGTCATGTTGATGACCCCGGCGCTGGGCTTCTTCTATGGCGGCCTGGTGCGCCGCAAGAACGTGCTGGCGACCCTGGTACACAGCTTCTTCATCCTGGCCCTGATCAGCGTGCAGTGGGTGCTGTGGGGCTACAGCCTGGCCTTCGGCCCGGACATCGGTGGGCTCATCGGCAACCTCGACTGGCTGGGCCTGAATAGCGTGGGCGCGGCGCCCAATCCCGACTACGCGGCCACGGTGCCGCACCAGGCGTTCATGGTCTTCCAGATGATGTTCGCGGTCATCACCCCGGCCCTCATCACCGGCGCCTTCGCCGAGCGCAAGCGCTTCAAGGCGTTCGTGCTGTTCAGCCTGCTGTGGGCCACCCTGGTCTACGACCCGCTGGCCCACTGGGTCTGGGGCGCGGGCGGCTGGCTGCGCCAACTGGGCACGCTGGACTTCGCCGGCGGCACGGTGGTCCACATCAGCTCCGGCATCTCGGCGCTGGTGGCGGCAATGGTCCTGGGCAAGCGGATCGGCCTCGGCAAGGAGAGCATGGACCCCCACGACCTGACTATGACCGTGCTGGGCGCGGCGCTGCTCTGGTTCGGCTGGTTCGGCTTCAACGCCGGCAGCGCGCTGGGCGCCAACGGCCTGGCGGTCAACGCCTTCGTGACCACCAACACCGCCGCGGCCATGGCGGCCCTGACCTGGATGACGGTGAGCTGGGCGGTCCATCGCCGGCCGAGCGTGCTGGGCATGGCCGCGGGCGCCGTGGCCGGGCTGGTAGCCATCACCCCGGCCGCGGGCTTCGTGACCGTCCCAGCCGCCATCGTGATCGGCTTCGGCGCGGGCGGCCTGTGCTTCTTCGCCGTCCAGCTCAAGGGCCGGCTGGGCATCGACGACGCCCTGGACGTCTTCGCCGTCCACGGCGTGGGCGGGACCTGGGGCGCGCTGGCCACCGGGCTGTTCGCCAGCGTGGCGGTCAACAGCGCCGGGGCGAATGGCTTGCTCTACGGCAACCCGGGCCAGTTGGCCACCCAACTCGTCGCCGTGCTTGCGGTCTGGGCCTACGCGGGCGGCGTGACCTTCTTGATCCTGAAGGCGCTCGACCTCGTGGTAGGCGTTCGCGTCCCCGAGCACGAGGAGGTCCTCGGCCTGGACACCTCGCAGCACGGCGAGGCGGCGTATCAGATGGTGTAGCGGCAGTAGGCAGTAGGCAGTAGGCAGTAGGCAGTAGGGGCGGAAGGCCCTGCGCATCTACTCAGGACTCAGGACTCAGCACTCAGCACTCAGCACTCAGCACTCAGGACTCAGGACTCAACACTCAGCACTCGTCGGGGAGGTAGTTCATGGACCCGGTCCTGGTCGCAGCGCTCGTGAGCTTCGCGCTTCTGGTGGTGGCCTGGCTGGCGCTCCCGCAGGGCGTGGCGCCCGAACCGAAGGAGCTGCCGGTTTCCCAGCCCACGACGCAGGCCGCGGCGTAGTGGTCTGTTACCCGTGAAGTGAGGGGTGGTATCCGAGCCGCGACCGAGAGGTCCTTCGACGGGCTCAGGCC
>JACQUR010000312.1 GCA_016210245.1 Chloroflexota bacterium | reverse complement strand
TGGCCTGGTCGAACAGGTCGCGCACCCGGCTGGCGCCGACGCCCACGAACATCTCCACGAACTCGGACCCCGAGATGCTGAAGAACGGCACGCCCGCCTCGCCGGCCACAGCCCGCGAGAGCAGGGTCTTGCCGGTCCCGGGTGGGCCCACCAGGAGGACGCCCTTGGGGATGCGAGCGCCGAGGGCGGAGAACTTCTCCGGGTACTTCAGGAACTCCACCACTTCCTGGAGCTCCTGCTTGGCCTCCTCGACCCCGGCCACGTCGGCAAAGGTGACCGTCGGCTTGTTGCCCATGAACATGCGCGCGCGGCTCTTGCCGAAGGACAGCGCCTGGTTGTTGCTGCCCTGGGCCTGGCGCATCATGAACAGCAGCAGACCGCCAAAGAAGATGAGCGGCAGGAACTGCGCCAGGATGCTCAGCAAGCTCCCGAACTGGGGCGGCTCTTTGACGGTGTAGTTGACCCGCTGCCACTCCTCCGGCGTCACGCCGTAGAAGGCAAGCGTCTCCGGCACCGTGGCTGTGCGCTCGGTGCGAGTGGTGAGCTTGCCACGGGTGGCCTCGATCTCCACCCGGTTGTCGGAGACGGTGATGCTCTTGACCTCACCCTGCTTCACCATCCGCGCCAGCTCATTCAGGCTCACCGTCGTGTTCTCGCGGTCGCCAGGACTGGCGAAGACGGTGAAGAAGAGGGCGATGATGGCGACGAGGATGATCAGGTAGACGAAGCTATTACGCAGCCACTTGGTATCCATACTCGGTGGCAAATCCTCCGGGAGGTGCTTGGCAAGTCACTAACTGCGGGAAAACAGGAATGACTGCGGCTGCACGCTCATTATAGCAGACGAAGGGGGGCCTTCAAGGTTGGTCGGGGCTCCAGGGGGCGTTACCGCTGATCTGCACCCGCTGCCCTGTCTGCACCCGCCGCCCTGAAGGGCGGGCCTCAGGCCCAAACTCAAGACGAGGCGCTGCGCATGCTGGCCTGTCTGCACCCGCCGCCCTGAAGGGCGGGCCTCAGGGCGGGCCTCAAGCCGCCAGGCCCCTAGGTCCGCCCTTCAGGGCGGCGGTAACTCTCGCCGCCATACGTCGAGGGCTTGAGCACGCCCACGTAGGGCAGGTTGCGGTAGCGCCCGGCGTAGTCGAGCCCGTAGCCCACCACGAAGCGGTCCGGGATATGGAACCCCACATACTCTGCGTGGACCTCGGCCGGGCGAGGCCGCTCCTTGTAGAGCAGCCCACACACCTTGAGGCTGGCGGGCGCGCGGGCCTCCAGAAGGCGGCGGATGTACCCCAGGGTCAGCCCCGTGTCGATGATATCCTCCACCACCAGCACGTCCCGGCCATCCAGCGGCTCGTCCAGGTCCTTGAGGATGCGCACCACCCCACTGCTCTGGGTGCTGGCGCCATAACTGGAGATGGCCATGAAGTCGATCTGCAGGGGCAGGTCGATCTGGCGGACCAGGTCTACCAGGAACACGGCCGCGCCCTTCAACACCCCCACGAGCAGCAGGTCACGGCCCCGATAGTCCGCCGTGATCTGCGCGCCCAGCTCGCGGGTGCGCCGGGCAAGCTGCTCGGCGGTGAGGAGCACGGATTCGACGTCGGCGTGCAGAGACTGCGGCATGCTCAGTCGTCAGCTCTCAGCCGTCAGCCAACAGCCCTCGGCTGATGGCTGACGGCTGAGAGCTGACGACTGAGCTGGTTATCAGTATGATAGAAGAAGCACCATGGCTACGCTCCGCACCCTCGGTTACGACGCGGTCGTCCACGCCCTGCTCGATGAGGCCCGGCGGCAGGGCGTGTTTGCGATCGGGCGGATCCAGGACGTGCGCGACCGCTCGCTGGTGGCCAACAATGGCCGCCTGGAGCGGGTCGCCTCCGGCCAGGCCGCCGGGCTGGGCGTCCACGCGTTCACGCCCGAGGGCTGGTGCGGGTTCGCCTCGACCGACCAACTGCGCCCGGAGGATGGCCGCGACGCGGTGCGGCGAGCGGCGGAACTGGCGCGGCTCTCGGGACCGGTTGGGGCGGAGCAGAACCGGATGGTCTTCTCCCTGAAGGCCGAGGCCGAGCGGCTGGTCCCCCACCACGCGCGGGACCTGGATGAGACCTCCATGGACGAACAGCGCCTGGCGCTGCTGGAGGCGCACCAGCGAGCCCGGGCGCTGGCCGAGGACTTCGCCGTGCGCTCCGGCCACGCGGTCATGGACGAGCAGTGGCGGATCGTGCGCTCGGACGGGACAGACGTGTCCTTCGCCCTGCCCCACGCCTTTGCCCGCCACGACTTCACCGCGCGCAGCAGCGCCGGGACGGCCAGCAGTGGCTGCTCGGTGAGCGGTGCGGACGCCTCGGTGCTGCTGGGGGCCGAGAGCTTCGCGCGACTCCAACGGCGCGCCCAGGTGGCTGTGGCGCGCGCCCGGGCAGTGCTGGGGGCGCCGCAGGTGCGCGGCGGGAGCTACAAGCTGGTTATCGACTACGCTCTAGCCAAGGGCCTGGCCCATGAGGCCTTTGGCCACGCCTCGGAGACGGACGGGGCGGAGAGCTCCATCCTGGCGCGGGAGGGCACGCTCCGCCTGGGCGAGGTGGTGGCGCGGCGCGGGCTCTCCATTGTCGACGGGCCGATCGAGGGCGACTACGCGTACCAGCCGATCAGCGCCAACGGCAGCCCGCGCCAGATAGTCCACATCATCCGCAATGGCGTGCTGGAGAGCGGCCTGGGCGACCTCTTCTCCGCGGCCCGCGCCGGCTCGCCCATCACCGGCGCCGACCGCGCCGAGAGCTACCGCAGCCGCCCGCTGCCGCGCATGAGCAACATTCGGATCGTCGTCGACCACCCGGTCCCGCTCGCCGGGGACAGCGACACTACCAGCCCCGAGGAGTTGCGGGATGCGCTGCTCGAGGCCGGCCTGATGAGCCCCGGCGAGCAGGTGCTCTACCTGTCAGGCTACCGCGGCGGGCAGGTGAACCCCAAGCTCGGGGAGTTCGTGTTCAACTGCACCGCCATCTTCGATCTGACCGAGGGCGCTGCGCCCCGGCCGCCGGCCGTCTTCAGCGGCAAGAGCCTGTCCGCGCTGCGCTCGATCCTGGCCGGCCTCGGCGCGTTGCAGTTGGACGCCATGGGCCACTGCGGCAAGGGCGGCCAGAGCGTCCCCAGCAGCGGCGGCTCCCACGCCTTCGTGGTGCTCGATCGGAACCCGGAGGTGCTCATTGGGGGGAGTTGAGTGCAGATTTGAGATTGCAGAGTGCAGATTGATTCGGGATTTGGAGGTCGCTTTCTCGTCTCGGATTGTGTGGTTGCGGGAGGGAGGGTGGATCAGGAGCAATTCAGGAGCAATTAATGAAGCGGCGAACCAAGGAGTTCGCCAAGCAGGTGATCTTCCTGTGCAGAGAGCTTCCTGGGACGGTGGAGGCGCGGCTGATTCAGAATCAGCTATTCCGTTCAGCTACTTCTGTTGGCGCCAATTACCGAGCTGCTTGCCGGGCACGCTCAAGAGCCGAGTTTATCGCCAAGCTTGGTATTGCCCTGGAAGAGGCGGACGAAACACTCTACTGGCTGGAGATCCTTGCCGAAACGAGAATGCTGAAATCGGACCTATTACCATCACTCACGAAAGAGGCCGATGAACTCGTGGCCATGTTCGTAACTAGCATCAATACCGCAAGGCACTCGTCTTGAACAATCTGCACTCTGCAATCTCAAATCTGCACTCCGAGCGGCACCTTGCCGAGTCGTTGGCCGAGTTGCTGGACGCTCGCCCTGACGTGGTGGGCTGGCGCTTCGACGTGTCCGAGGGGCGCTCGCTGCAGGCCGGGCTGAAGGACAGCCGGCTGGGCGGGCCGTACGAGCCGCCCAGCGTGAGCGCGGGCACCGGCGGAGGCCTCTATCTGCGCTGGTCCGACGGGCTGGTGAGCCACGGCGACGTAGACGTGCGCGCGGTCGAGCAGTTCGAGCAGCGCCTGGCAGCCTGGCGTCTGACGGCTTTCGAGGACCCCTGGGCGCCGGAGATCCTGGAGCCGCGCCCGATGCCCGAGGTCGAGACCCGCGATCCAGCGGTCGAGGCGCTGCTGGAGGGCAATCCCGAGTTCGTTTTCGACCTGCTGGCCCGCGCGCGCCAGGGTGCCACGGCCCACCGGGTCGGGCTGGTGGATGCCGGTACGGGCGCCAGTGCGGGCGAGCGCTTCGTGTTCAACTCGCGCGGCCTGCGGATGCGCTCCCCCGAAACCTCCTTCTCCTTCTGGCTGTCGGGCGATGACCTCTACTGGCGCTCCTTCCACAAGCGGCGCCCCATTGGCGACGACGAGGCCCTCTTCCTGATCGAGGACGTGGGGCGGACGGTCGAGGCGCTCAAGCAGCCGGACCAGTTCTCCCCGGGACCGATGCCGGTCGTATTGCCGCCCTCGGTGCTGGAGGAGTTCGTGCGGACCTTCCTGGGCGCCAACCTGGCCGGCTCGGGCGTGGTCAACGGCCAGTCGGCCTTCAAGCTGGAGGACTTCACCAGCGGCCGGCAGGTGGCTCGCGCGGACGTGGACCTGTGGGTCGACACCACCCTGCCGCTGGAGCCGGCCGCCTCGCCCTGCAGCTCTGAGGGCGTGCCGGGTGGCCGGCTGGCGCTGGTGCGGGGCGGCAAGCTGGTGACGCCCATGCTGGACCTGAAGTACGCGGCGCGGGCGGGCCTGCCGCCCACGCCCGTGCCGCGGGGCCACCCGGGGCTGCTGCTGCGCCTCGGCTCGCCGCTGGCTACCGAGTCTCAACTCATCGGGCAGGTCGAGCGCGGGCTGCTGGTGCTGAGCGTGCTGGGCATGCATACCCAGGACCCCACCACCGGCACGTACTCGCTGGTCGCGCCGCAGTCGCGGGTCATTCGCAATGGCCAGCTTGGCGGCACGGCCAAAGCCGTGCTGGCCGGGAACTTCTTCGCCAACCTCCAGGACGCCGCGACCCGCTTCGCTTCCTTCCCGCTGGAGCTGAACCCCGGCGCCTTGCTCCACTGCACCGTGACGGCAGAGGCACAGCCGTGAGCGCGAGCGAGCGATGAAGATCGAGGTCAACGGGACGCGCCTGAGCTACGAGCTGGTCGGCGAGGGGCCGGTGGTCACCCTGGTCCACAGCATCGGGCTGAGCACGCGGTACGGCTGGCGCGAGCAGATCCCGCTGCTGCGCCGCGACTACACGGTGCTGAGCTACGACCTGCGCGGCCTGGGCGAATCGGAGCCTGGCACGGCCCTGCTCACGGTGGCGACCTTCGTGGAGGACCTGTCCCAGCTCCTGGGCGCGCTGAACATCGGCCGCACGGCGCTCATGGGCGTCTCGCTGGGCGGCTTGATCGCGGGCGGCCTGGCCGCGCGCCACCCCGAGCTGTTGTGCAGCGCGCTGGTGCTGGTATCGACCGTCTGTCGCCAATCGCCCGAGGGCGCGCGCCGTTTGCAGGGCCGCAACAAGAATATCGCTGCCAGAGGCATGCGCGTGGCCGTGGACGAGCAGGTGGCGACCCACTTCTCGCCGGGGTTCGTGGGTGCCCACCCGGGGGTCGCCGCCTGGTACCGGGCGACCTACCTGGCGAACAACCCTACGACCTACACCAGGATCATGGAGCACCTGAGCCAGCGGGACCTCTGCAGCGAGTTCGAGGCCATCCGCTGTCCGACGCTCATCATCGCCGGCGAAGACGACGAGCCCAGCGTCACCGGTCGCCCGCCGCTCGAGGCGGCACTGGAGCTGCAGCGGCACATTCCGGGCGCGGAGACCCGGGGCATCGCCGGCGCCCGCCATTACCCCCAACTGGACCATCCGGCCGAGTTCAACCGGATGGTCGAGCCATTCCTGCGGAGGCATAGCAGTTGACAGGGGCCGGCTGAGCGCGTAGAGTCGTCGAAACTGGGGATGCAGACTCGGTTTTCAGAGGGAGGGAACATGCTTCCTGGCAAGACGACGCCACTCGCTGCTGTCCTTGCAAGCGTGCTGCTCCTGGCAGCCTGCGCGCCCGCCGCGGCGCCCAGCCCGACCGCCGCTCCGCCCAAGCCGGCGCCAACCGCGGCTCCGGCCGCGAAGCCGACCGAGCCACTCGCGGCTAAGCCGGCGCCCACTGCTGCTCCGGCGGCAACGTCCGCTCCGGCCGCCAAGCCCGCCCCCACGGCGGCGCCAGCGGCCAAGCCCGCCGCAGGCCTCTCGCTGACCGACGCCGAGAAGGCGGAGGCGGAGGCCTTCTACAAGGGTAAGACGGTGCGCATCATCGTCGGCTTTGCGCCAGGCGGCGGCTACGACCTCTTCGCGCGCACGACGGCGAAGTACCTGGGCAAGTACATGCCTGGCAATCCCAACGCCATCGTCGAGAACATGGTCGGTGCCTCGAGCCTGACGCTGGTCAACCAGCTCTACAACAACGCTCTGCCCGGGGACGGCACGGTGGTGGGCAACTTCGACCCGGCCCTGGTGTTCGTCCAGGCCGTCGGCGGGGGCGGCGGCGCCATCCAGTTCGATCCCGCCAAGCTGCCCTGGATCGGGTCGCCCACCGTGAGCACGAACCAATGCACGGTCACGACCTCCTCCGGTGGCGACAGCATGGAGAAGCTGATCGCCTCGCAGAAGGAGATCGTCTTCGGCTCTACCGCGCTGGGCAACTCCACCTCGATCCAGCCGGCCATGATGCAGCACTACCTGGGCGCCAAGGTCAAGATCGTCACCGGCTACGATGGCCTCAACACCGTCAAGCTCGCAGTCGAGCGCGGCGAGGCGGACGGCATGTGCGGGACCTGGGAGTCGTTCCGGTCCACCCACGTCGACTGGTTTGGCAGCAACCCGCCCTTTGCGCGGGTGGTGGTGAAGGGCAAGAACGACCCCTTCAGCGAGCTGAAGGACGTGCCCCTGATGAGCCAGTTCCTCAAGACCGACGAGGCACGGCAGATCCTGGACATGGCCATGGCCTCCCAGGCGGCGGGCTTCGTCTACGCCACCGCGCCCGCCACCCCGCCGGCGCGGCTCAAGGCGCTCCGGATGGCCTTCGTCCAGGCCTGGAACGACCGGGAGTTCAAGGCCGACACGGAGAAGGCCAAGCTGGCGCCCATTCCGCAGGACTACCAGACGATCGAGAAGCTCTTTGAAGGAATCCTGACCGCGCCGCAGGAGCGCCTCCAGAAGGCCAAGGAAGTGCTGGGTGTGAAATAGCGTAGGGGCAGGCCCCTGTGCCTGCCCGTCTCGCGCCCACCGGGGCACGGGACAGGCACAGGCCCGTGGCCGCCTGGGGAACTGGGCGGGCGGGCGAGCACCGTCTCGCGCCTACCGGGGCGCGGGGCAGGCACAGGCCCATGGCCGCCTGGGGAACTGGGCGGGCGGGCGAGCACCGTCTCGCGCCTACCGGGGCGCGGGGCAGGCACAGGGGCCTGCCCCTACGAGGGGAGACT
>JACQUR010000311.1 GCA_016210245.1 Chloroflexota bacterium | reverse complement strand
GTCCACCTCCACCTCGGCGAACTGGGCGCCGAAGGTGCGCAGGGTGTAGCGCGGGTCGTTCGGGCCCCGGGCCCCCCGGCCGACGATGCTGAAGTTGCCCAGGCGGGCCAGCACCTGGGCGAGGGAGAGCTGGCGCTGCGTGCCGCGCACGCGGAAGACGCCATCGCGGCGCTCCAGGTCGCGCCGATCCACCTCCAGCATCTGGGCCGCCAGAGCCTCCACCTGCTGGCGTGCGTCGGCCGCGGCGGCCCGCACCGCCGGGCCGACGGAGGACAGGGTCATGCTGCCGGCGCTGGTGGGCGCGTAGGGCGCGGCCCGGGTATCGCCCAGCTCCACCCGGATCTCCTCCAGCGGCAAGCCCAGCTCTTCCGCGGCCAACTGGGTCAGACCGGTCCTGGTGCCGGTGCCGATGTCCTGGGCGCCGGTGATCACGTCCGCGCTGCCATCCGCGTTCAAGCGGACCAGGGCGTAGGCCGGCGGGGCACCAGCGCCGCCCCAGATCTGCGAGGCCATACCCAGCCCACGGCGCACCGTCCCATGCTGCTTCGCCTGACGCGCCGCGCGCCGCGGCCAGCCGATCAACTCCGCTCCGGTGAGATAGGCCTCGCGCAGGCCCTTGGTGGAGTAGGGTCGGCCGCTGGCCGGATCCCGCTCGGCATCGTTGCGCAGCCGCAGCTCCAGCGGGTCCAGCTTCAGCCGCCGGGCCAACTCGTCCATCAGCCGCTCCAGGCCGAACATCCCCTCGGTGTAGCCCGGCGCTCGGAAGGCGGCGGTGGGGCCGGTGTTGGTGAAGGCCGCCAGCACCTCCGTCTCCACGTTGGGGCAGGCGTACAGCTCGCGCACCGGCCCGTCCACCTCCATCGGCTCGCCATACGCCCCCACCTGGACGACGATCCGGGCCCGCAGGGCCACCAGCCGCCCGTCCTCCTGCGCGCCCACCTGCAGGTGCTGGATGGTGGCGTGGCGATTGCCCGCGGCCAGGTTCTCGGCTCTCCGGTCGAGCATCAGCTTGACCGGGTGTCCGGCTCTGCGGCTGAGCAGGGCGGCGATCACGCTGGCCTTGCTGGCGCCCTGCTTGGCCCCGAACCCGCCGCCCATGAACTGCTGGATCACCCGCACCTGCGCCAGGGGCAAGCCGAGCGCCGCCGCCAACTGCGCCCGCGCCTCGAACACGCCCTGGGTGGACTCCCACACCGTCAGGCCCTCCTGGTCCCACCGCGCCACGGCGCCGTGCGGCTCGAGGGCGTTGTGGAGCGCGGTCGGCGTGCGGAACGTGCCCTCCACCACGACCGGCGCCCGGGCCAGCGCCGCCTGCGCGTCTCCACGCGCATAGCGCCGAGGCGCGCCTCCTGCCAGGTTGCCCTCGGGATGGACCGGCGGCGCGCCCGGGCGAAGCGCGGTTTCAGGGTCCAGTACGAAGGGCAACAGCTCGTACTCCGCCTCGATCAGGGCCAGGGCATCCGCGGCCACGTCCTCGTCGTCGGCCGCCACTGCGGCCACCTCGGCCCCCTGGAAGCGCAGCACCGGGTTGAACAGGTAGTCGCCACCCGGCCACTCGACCTCGGGCAGGTTCTCCGCACACAGGACGGCTCGCACGCCGGGCAGGGAGGCCGCCCGGGTGGTGTCGAGGCGCTTGAGCACGGCGTGGGGAGAGGGGCAGCGCAGCACCCGGGCGTAGAGCATGCCGGGCAACGCCACATCGGCGGTGTAGATCGCCCGGCCCGTCACCCGCTGGGCGGCGTCGACCCTCGGCAGCCCCTGCCCGACGACCTGGAACTGCTCGTCCGCGCCCCACGCGGGCGGGCCGCCCTCCTCCACCACCACCTCGCGCTCGTAGACCCGCCCCTCGAACTCGATCCGGCTCTTCTCCAGCCTCGCCATCAGTCCTCCCGGACGGCGAGGCGGGGGGAGGGAGAGATCTCTCCCTCTCTCCCTCTCTCCGTCTCTGCCTCCCCAACGACCCGGAGCGCGGCGCGCACGATGTTGGGGTAGGCGCCGCAGCGACACAGGTTGCCGGACAGGGCGCGCTCGATGTCCTCGCGGCTCACGCTGGGGTGCCCAGCCAGCAGCCCCTGCAGGGCCATGATCTGGCCCGGGGTGCAGAAGCCGCACTGGAGGGCGTCGCAGTCGATGAACGCTTGCTGGATCGGGTGCAGTGGCCCGTCGGACGCCAGGCCCTCGATGGTCTCGATTGCCCGCCCTTCGCACTCCACGGCGAGCACCAGGCAGGCGTAGGCGGCCAGCCCATCCAGCAGGACCGTGCAGGCGCCGCAGTTGCCCATGTCGCAGCCCTTCTTGGCGCCGGTCAGCCCGAGGTCGACCCGCAGCGCATCGAGCAGCGTCCTTCGGGGCTCCACGAACAGGTCGCGCCCCTGGCCGTTCACCAGCAGATGGATCGGCACTTTGCCGGGGCCGCGCACCAGGAGTCCGGATGAGCGTTGGGCAGGCGAATGGGCAGCCATGCGTGCTCCTGGTTCTCCCTGGAGGCTCGCCTCCACGGAGTGGGGGGCACGTTCTGTGCCAGTTGGAGGACGCGTGCCGTGCGCGCCTGGATGCCAGTAGACCAGGTGCAGGCCCAGGTGGTGCCAACCCACGGGCGCCGTGCGCGCATGGATGCCAGGGAGGTTTGTCTCATGAACACCAGGCTCTCTCGTTTCCTGCCGCTGCTGCTCGCCGGGCTGCTGCTCGCCAGCGGCTGCGCCGGCCCCGCCGGCCAGGCAGGAGGTGGGGGTCAACCCGGCGCTCCTCAGCAGGTTACGGTGCAGGCGAGCGAGTTCAAGTTCGAACCCGCGAGCGTCACTGTGAGAGCCAATCAGCCCGTCCAGGTCACGCTGCGCAACACCGGTTCGGTCCTGCATGATTGGACCGTGCAGAGCCTGGACGGCCAGGTGCAGGTGACGGCCCAGTCCGGCCAGAGCGCGACTGGCCAGTTCACCCCAACTCGCCCGGGCACGTACCGGATCGTCTGCACCCAGCCGGGCCACGAGCAGGCCGGCATGGTGGGGCAGCTCACCGTCCAGTAGAAGGGTGAGTTAGCAGTTGGCAGTTGGCAGTCGGCAGTCGGCAGTCGGCAGTCGGCAGGGCTAACCCCTCGGACTGTCGACTGTCAACTGTCAACTGTCAACTCGGCTCGGCCAGGCGGCGCAGCGTCTGCACGTTCCGCAGGTCTGGCCCCGCGCCGTCGTAGCCAGGCACCTCCAGGATGAAGGGCTGGTCTGCAAAGGCCGGGTGTTGCAACATGCGTGCGAAGGCGGCTTCGCCGATCTTCCCCTGGCCGATGTTCTCGTGGCGGTCGACCTGGGCCCCAAGCGGAGTCTTGGAGTCGTTGGCGTGGATGGCACACAGGCGGTCCAGGCCCACCGTGTCGTCCAGTTCCTGGACCATCGCCTCCAGGCCCTCAGGGGTGGTCAGGTCGTAGCCCGCGTTGAAGACGTGGCAGGTATCCACGCAGATGCCCAGGCGCGCGTCGAAGCTCAGGGCGGCCAGGATGCCGGCCAGGTCCGCGAAGCGGCGGCCGATGGTCGCGCCCTGGCCGGCGCAGGTTTCCAGCAGCAGCTTGGACTCGCCGGGGTAGCTATCCAGCACCTGCTCGAGAGCCAGGACCACGCGCTCCCTGGCCTCCTCCAGCGAGCCGGTGCCGGCCGAGCCCGGGTGGAAGATCAACCCCTGAGCCCCGACGGCGTCGACCCAGGAGAGCTGGTTCGCCAGCGCCTCCACCGACTTCTCGTAGACGTCCGCCTTCTGCGCCGCCAGGTTGACCAGGTAGAGGGCGTGGACGAACACGGGGCCGAGGCCATGCTCCGCCACGCTGGCCCGGAAGCGCTCCACCTCGGCTGGAGAAGGGTTGGGTGGACGCCACGACTGGGGCGAGCCCACGAAGATCTGGAGCGCCTGGGCCTGGATCTCCAGCGCCCTGGCCACTCCCCCTTTGATGCCGCCCGTCACGTGCGCCCCGATGATCGGCATGTCCCCCCCAGCGTGGGCCTCTGCCGGCGCGAGCTCTTTCCCCGGAGGGTGGGAGCGGCACGGCATGCCGTGCCGCTCCCACCCTCCGGGGAAAGAGGGGCAGGACGCGCCAGAAGCCCCCTTCCCCGCCATGGTAGCACGCCCTGACGCGGTCCGGAAGCTGCTATACTAACGCCGAGCGGTCCAGACTACCCCGTGGGAGCGAGGCGAGTGGCGTTTTTCATCACCGACAAGTGCGTGGGCTGCAGCGCGTGCGAGACCGTCTGCCCGGTCGACGCCATCAGTGGTGTCAAGAAGGAGCTGTACTACGTCGACCCGCAGATCTGCATCGACTGCGGCGCCTGCGGGCGGGCCTGCCCCTACGATGCGATCCTGGATACCTACGGCGACGTAGCGGAGAAGGTCCGCCGCACGGAGTGGTCCAAGCCAACCATCACCGACGAGATCTGCTCCGGCTGCGCCTACTGCGTGAACATCTGCCCCTTCGACTGCCTGAGCCTGGAAGTTCCTGAGGGCCAGCCCTGGCTCTCGGTGGCGCGGCTGACCAACCCCAAGGCGTGCGTGTCCTGCTTCCTGTGCGAGAGCGCGTGCGACAAGGGAGCCATCGTCCTGCGCCCGCCGGAGACGGTCGCGCCCGCCGCGGCCAAGCGCTTCCAGCAGAGCGGGGTCTGAGGCGAGCTGCGCTTGCCCCGGCCTGCCGTGCCGTCCGAGGCGCGCCAGGTAGGGGGTCCAGGCTGCCATGAAGCTCCCCCGCTCCTTCTACGCCCGCCCCACCCTGGAGGTCGCCCGCGACCTGTTGGGCAAGGTGCTGGTGCATGGCGCGCCCGAGGGCCGTCGGGCGGGGCGGATCGTCGAGGTGGAGGCCTACGTCGACCCGGAGGACCGGGCCAACCACGCCTCGCGCGGCAGTACCCCGCGCACGGCGGTGATGTTCGGCCCGCCCGGCTACGCCTACGTGTACCTGGTCTACGGCATGTACCACTGCTTTAACGTGGTCACCGAGGCGGAGGGCTACCCGGCCGCGGTGCTGGTACGCGCCCTCGAGCCGCTGGAGGGCGTGGCCGAGTCGACTCGCGGGCCAGGGCTCCTGTGCCGCGCCCTGGGTATCGATCGCCGCCTGGACGGCGCCGACCTGCTGGGCGACGCGCTCTCCCTGGAGGACGACGGTTTCCTGGTGCTCGATGACCTGGTCGCCACCGCCCTGCGCGTCGGCGTCGACTTCGCTGGCGAGTGGGCCCAGCGCCCCTGGCGCTTCTACGTGCGCACCAGCCTCTGGCTCTCCCGCCCCGCGCGTGTGGCCCGCCGCCGGAATCCCGCTTGTGTGGCGGCCAGCCAACCGCCAGGGAGGTAGGGCCCTCGCCTGGGCTCTCGTCACCCCCTGGCTGCTCCCCTCTCCGCCTTGGCACCACCCTTGCACATACTCCTCAGCCGATTTTGAGCTGTGGATGCTGGACACTGGATGCACGCCTCGCCCGCCAGTCCAATCCAAGACCCAAAATCCAAAATCCAGCACGGGGTTTGCAAGATGACCACAGAGGGTACGGCGCTGATACGCGCGCAGCACCAGCCCGAACACGAGCGGCTCGGGCTGAGCGCGGACCAGGTCCTCCGCATGTACCGCACCATGGTGCTGGCGCGGCGGCTGGACGAGCGGCAGTGGATCCTCAACCGCCAGGGCAAGCAAGCCTTCGTCATCAGTTGCCAGGGCCACGAGGCCTCGGGCGTGGGCAGCGCTTCGGCCCTCCAGCCCGGGCTGGACCTCATGTGCCCGTACTACCGCAGCCTGCCGGCGGTGCTGGTCTTCGGCAGCACCGCTCGGGACGTGCTGCTGGAGGGCCTGTCGCGCGCCGAAGGGCCCTGGACGGGCGGGCGGCAGATGCCGGCCCACTTCGGCGACGTGCGCTACCACATCCTGACCTCCGGCAGCCCGGTCGCCACCCAGATCGTCCACGCGGCGGGCGCCGCCCTGGCGGCGAAGATCCGGGGCGATGGCGCGGTGGCGATCGCCTACTTCGGCGAGGGCGCGACCAGCAAGGGCGACTTCCACGAGGGCCTGAACTTCGCCGCCATCCACCGCCTGCCGGCCATCTTCTTCTGCGAGAACAACGGCTACGCGATCTCGACCCCCCTGGGCAAGCAGATGGCCGTGCCGAACGTGGCCGACCGCGGCCCGGCCTACGGTATGCCCGGCGTGGTGGTGGACGGCAACGACCTGCTGGCGGTGTATCGCGTCACCAGGCAGGCCGCCGAGCGGGCTCGGCGCGGCGAGGGGCCGACCCTGATCGAGGCCAAGGTGTACCGCCTGACCCCCCACTCGAGCGACGACGACGACCGCCGCTATCGCGCGCCGTCCGAGGTGGAGGAAGCGCGCAAGGCCGAGCCACTGATCCGCATGCGCCGCTACCTGGAGGAGCAGAGCCTGCTGGACGAGCGCCAGGAAGCGGCGATCCAGGAGTCGGTGGCCGCCGAGATCGAGGCGGCGCTGGCCTACGCCGAGCAGGCCCCCCTGCCTGCCCCCACCGAGGCGCGGCGCCACGTGTTCCAGGAAGCCGCCTAAACCAGGTCGACAGTCGACAGTCCACAGTCGACAGTTCACAGTCGAAAAGGGCACCAGCAAACTGTGGACTGTCGACTGTCGACTGTCGACTCAGTAGAGGGAGGGTTGAGATGGCAGTGATGACCCTGGTCGAGGCCGTTCGCAACGCGCTAGACTGGGAGATGGAGCGGGACGAGAGCGTGATCGTGCTGGGCGAGGACGTGGGCCTGCACGGCGGCGTCTTCCGCGCCACGGACGGGCTCCAGAAGAAGTACGGACCGTTGCGAGTGATCGATACTCCCCTGGCCGAGTTGTCCATCGCCGGCCTCGCCATCGGCGCGGCCATGAACGGCATGCGCCCGGTGGCCGAGATCCAGTTTGCCGACTACATCCACCCCGCCTTCGACCAGATCGTGAACGAGGCGGCCAAGATCCGCTACCGCTCCAACGGCACCTTTGGCTGTCCCATTGTCGTCCGCGCTCCGTTCGGGGCCGGGGTACACGGCGGCCTGTACCACTCCCAGAGCGTCGAGGCGCTCTTCTACCACGTGCCGGGCCTCAAGATCGCCATCCCCTCCACGCCGGCCGACGCCAGGGGCATGCTGCTCTCAGCCATCCGCGACCCCGATCCGGTGCTCTTCTTCGAACACAAGCGCATGTATCGGCGCCTGAAGGGCGAGGTGCCGGAGGGCGAGTACACCGTGCCGCTGGGCAAGGCGGAGGTCAAGCGGCCGGGCACCGACCTCAGCCTGATCACCTACGGATCGGGTGTGTACCTGGGCCTGGAGGCCGCCGAACGGCTGGAACGCGAGGACGGCGTGTCGGTCGAAGTGCTGGACCTGCGCACCCTGGCCCCGTTGGACCAGGAGGCGATCGCGGCCACCGTGCGCAAGACCAGCAAAGTGCTCGTCTTCCACGAGGACAATAAGACGGGTGGCATTGGGGCCGAGGTGGCGGCGCGCATCGCCGAGGAGCTGTTCGCGTACCTCGACGGCCCGGTCATGCGCCTGGGTGCCGCCGACAGCCACATCCCGTACGCCGCTTCCCTGGAGGAGGCCATCCTGCCCAACACCGAAACCGTCGTCCAGGCGTTGCGCCGCCTGGCAGCGTACTGAGTGTTGAGTGCTGAGTCCTGAGTCCTGAGTAGGGGACCTCACTCAGGACTCAGGACTCAGCACTCAGCACTGGCGAGAGGAGGAGCCATGCCGACCACCATTCGCATGCCGCAGCTTGGGGAATCTGTGGCCGAGGGCACGATTGCGAAGTGGCTGAAGGCGCCCGGCGAGAGCGTGGCGCGGGATGAGCCACTGGCGGAGGTCATCACCGACAAGGTGAACGCGGAGCTGCCGTCGCCGGTCGCCGGCGTGCTGATCGAGATCCTCGTCCCCGAGGGCCAGACCGTGCCGGTGGACGCGGAACTGGCCCGCATCGCCGCCGCGGGCGAGCAGGTCGAGCGGCCGGCGGTGCGCCTGGGCGCGCCCACAGGCAACGGCACCAGCAGCCCGCCAGACGGCCAGGCTGGCGCCCTGGCGGCGCCAGCCGAACGCATGCCCAGCGCGGACGAGCTGGAGGCCGGTGCCGGGCGGCGCTTCTTCACCCCGGTGGTCCTGCGCATGGCGGCCGAGCACGGCCTCGACCTGGCGACGGTCCAGGGCACGGGCGCCGGTGGGCGGGTCACGAAGAAGGACCTGGAGCACGTGCTGGAGCAGCGGCGGGCCGCGGCGGCCGCGGCGGCGCCTCCTTCGTTCCCGGCGGCCGCCCCGATCGTCCCACCGACGGCCGCGGCTGCGCCAGAGGCTCCCGCGGCGCCCGCTGCCCGCCCCGCCGCTCCGTCGCCCGACGAGACGTGGGTGGAGCTGACGCCCATGCGCCGGGCGATCGCCGAGCACATGGTGCGTAGCGTGCGCACGGCGCCTCACGCCTGGGCGCTCATCGAAGCCGACGTGACCAACCTGGTGCGCTGGCGGGCCCAGGTGCTCCCCGACTGGCAGCGGCGCGAGGGATTCGAGCTGACCTACCTGCCGTTTGCCATCAAGGCAGTGGTCGAAGCGCTGAAGGACCACCCGGAGCTCAACAGCCAGTGGGGCGAGGATAAGATCATCCTGAAGCGCCGGGTCCACATCGGCGTGGCGGTCTCCATCCCGGATGGGCTCATCGTGCCCGTCATCCGCGATGCCGACCAGAAGTCGATCGCGGGGCTGGCCTACGCTCTGCGCGACCTGGTCGAGCGCGCCCGGTCGGGCAAGCTCTCGCTCCAGGATGTCCAGGGGGGGACGTTCACGGTCAACAACCCCGGCGCCCTGGGCTCGATCATGTCCCAACCGATCATCAACCAGCCCCAGGCGGCGATCCTGACCACGGAGGCCATCCAGAAGCGCCCGGTGGTGCGCGACGACGCCATCGCCATCCGCAGCATGATGAACCTCTGCCTGTCCTTCGACCACCGCGTGCTGGACGGCGCCAAAGCGCTCGCCTTCTTGCAAGCAGTCAAGCGCCGCCTGGAGGCCTACGGACCGGACACGCCGATCTACTGAGGGGTGTGGTCTTTAGGGGCGCAAGGCCTTGCGTCCCTACTGACCACTGGGCCGTAGGGCCGTAGCGCGGGGGCTTGTCCCCCGCCCCGTGCCCCGCAGGCTGCGGGTGCATGGGCGGAGGACAAGCCCTCGCGCTACGATCCTACTCCTTCTCAACCCCGTCTTCGACGCAGCGACGGTCAAGAAGCTTCAGGCCGGTCGAGGCGTCAGGTAGCGCGGCTGGGAAGGGCTGAGTGGCAGGGGGAGCGGCACAGCGTGCTGCTCCCCCTGCCACTCAGCCCTTCCCAGCCAGTCCTCCGGATGCTACCTGGCCACCAGCACCGGGCAGGCGGCCCGCTCGACGATGGCCTGGGCGACGCTGCCGAGGACGAACGCTTGTAGCCGCCGCTTGCGGCCGTGGCCGACGACGATCAGGTCGGCGCCAAGCTCGCGGCTCGCAGCCACGATTTCGCTGGCCGGATCACCCCAGCGGAAGGCAGCTTCGGCCGCGGCACCCCGCTCGGCCACCAGGCGGCGCCCTTCCTCGGCCAGGGCACGGTGAGGTTCCTCCTCGATCGCGGGCAGGACGCCCTGGCCAGTGGGAATAATCGCCTGCCCGACCTCGAGCACCGTGACGGCTGCCCCCAGCGCGCGGGCCAGTTCGCCCGCGACCTCCGCCGCCCGGCGGGCTGATTCCGAGCCATCGTACCCAAGCAGAATGCGCCGAATCGGCATCGTCTTGCTCCTATCCTGCGTCTCTGGGGCCTGAGCCTGGGCCCACGTTCCTGGGAGCAAGTTCTGATCCCGAGCGCGTACCGCTCGCGGTCCATCCCGCGCTCGATCAGGCCGCCAGCCCGAGCGCCATCATCAGTTGCATCAGCAGCCAGCCCAGAATGAAACAGCCCGGGATGGTCAGGACCCAGGCGGTGACGATGCTCCCCGCCATGCCCCAGCGTACCCCGCGCAGGCCGCGCGCCGAGCCCACGCCCAGGATGGCGCCGTTGATGGCGTGGGTGGTGCTGATCGGCATGCCGAACCGGGTGGCCACCTCGATGACCGTTCCAGCCGCGGTCTCGGCGGCGAAGCCGTGGATCGGCTCCAGCTTGGCCAGCCGGTAGCCCATGGTCCGGATGATTCGCCAGCCACCGACGGCTGTGCCCAGGGCGATCGCGACCGCGGCGGCCACCATCACCCAGAGCGGAATGTAGAACGTAGAGCCGAGGGCGCCGTAGGTGAACAGGGCCAGGGCAATGATGCCCATCGTCTTCTGGCCGTCGTTGCTGCCGTGGCTGAAGGCCATGTAGGCCGACGACAGCAACTGGAGCCGACCGAAGACGGCCCTGACCGTCTCTCGACGGAGGCGGTAGGCGAGCCAGTACAGGAGGATCATCAGCGCCGTGGCGGAGACGAAGGCAACAATCGGTGAGTAGATGATCCCGAGCGACACTTTCTCCAGGCCGCCGAGCTGGACCACGCCGAAGCCGTTGGTCGCTACCCCGGCCCCGAGCACGCCGAAGACCAGGGCGTGGCTGGAGCTCGTCGGTAGAGCCACGTACCAGGTGGCGAGGTCCCACAGGATAGCGGCCAGCAGCCCGGTGGCGACCGTCACCTGTGTGACGGCCAGGGGATCGACCAATCCCTTGCCCACCGTCGTGGCGACGGCGGTGCCGGAGATGGCGCCCAGGAAGTTCAGCACGCCCGCCATCAGTACAGCGGTCAGGGGGGGCAGCACGCGGGTGGCCACCACCGTGGCGATCGCGTTGGCGGCGTCATGAAAGCCGTTCACAAACTCGAAGACCAGGCCAAGCACGAGAACCACGATCAGCAGGACGAGGGCCGTATCCATTCAGGCGTGCTTCAGAACGATGCTCTCCAGGACATCCGCCACATCCTCGCAGTCATCGGTGGCTCGCTCCAGTTGCTCGTAGATGTCGCGCCAGCGGATCAGCTCGAAGAGCTGGTCGCGGTGAGCCACGAGCTTGGCGATCGCCCGGCGCGCGACCTTGTCGGCCTCGTTCTCCAGGCGATTGACCTCGACCACGCTCGTGCGCACCTGGGCGTACTGCTTCGGGTTGCGGAGCTGGGTGATCGCCTCTCGCAGGCGCTCGGTGCTGTCCACCAGGATGTGGGCCAGTTCCCGCGCTTCCTCCGTGGGCTGCTCGACCTGGTAGAGCAACAGCGCGTCGGCCGCGGCCTCGATGCGGTCCACCACGTTGTCCATGGCCGAAGCCAGGGCGTGGATGTCGTCGCGCTCGATCGGGGTCAGAAAGGTCTTGTTCAGCCGCTCGGCGATCTCGTGGGTGATGAAATCGCCCCGGTGCTCCAGTTCGGTGATCGCCTCCACCTGGTCCTCAACCCGGACGAAGTTATCCAGCAGGTGGGCGAGGGCCCGAGCCGCCTGGTTGCCGTTGGCGGCCGCCTTGTCGAAGTAGTCGAAGAAGGGCTCCTCTCGCGGGAGCAGTCGCAGCACTCAGGCCTCCATCGCGCATCACAACTGCTGGCTAGTATAACACCTCCATCCTGGGGGAGGAGTAGAGTCGAGGGCTGGCGCGGTGGCCGATAGGTCCGGCGCTGTCCACGCGGTTCAGGTCGTCCACCAGTGGCCCGATCGGTTCCGCAAGCCGCTGCCGGGGCGCGGGGATCGTCTGGATCCGATCCCGCGCCGCCGGCCTCGCCCGTCGACTGGGCCAGCGCTGCAGAGCCCGCCGCCCCCGAGCCGTAGGGGGCGACGGCTCGGTCGCCCCGCCGCCCCGAGGGCGGCAGAGCGTGGTGCCCAGGGAGCCGGAGGAGAACTGCTGGCCGGCCCCCTGGCCACCACGCCTTGCCGCCCTCGGGGCGGCGG
>JACQUR010000310.1 GCA_016210245.1 Chloroflexota bacterium | reverse complement strand
GTCTCGTTTGTTGGCGGGGACGGGCGACAAACCCGCCCTATCCCCGCCGCGACGGTGGGGGTGCGCGGACCCCGGGCTCCGCGCACCCTCCCGGTCGCGGCTCGGATACCACCTCACACTTGACGGGTCACAGACCACTACCTATCTGCAGACACGTGCCGGCATGGGGCGTGCGCTTGGAGAGGCGGACGGTGGGCGATGATCGAACAACTGCGGGCGGTGCTGGCTCAGCTCTCGATGGTCGACCTGGTGGTCCTGGGTGCGGTCGTGTTCTACGGCCTGCAGGGGATACGGCTGGGGCTCGTCCTGGCCGCACTGGACCTGGCCGGGATCGCGATTTCGCTGGAGCTGGCCCTGGTGGGGTACGGGCGGGTGGCCCAGGTGGCCAGCGTGGAGACCGGCCTGGCGCCGACCCTGGCTCGCCCGTTGGCGTTCCTCGCCGTGGGGATCGTGTCGGACATGCTGTTCCGCGCCCTGGCCCGCCGCCTGCTACGCCGCTCCTCGCTGCTGGGGGGCCGAGGCGCCCTCGTCGCCGCGCTGGGGGCAGCGCCCGGCGTCGCCAAGGGGCTGTTGCTGGCGATGCTGTGGCTGACGCTGGCGCTGGCGCTGCCGCTGCCGGATGGCGCCAAGGCGACGGTGCGGGAGGGGCGGATCGCCGCCCCGCTGGCGACAGCCGGCGTCGGGCTGAGCGGCCAGTTCTCGGCCATCTTCGGGGACGCGGCTCTGGACACGATCGGCCTGTTCAGCCTGCACCCGGCTCCCACCGAGCGCCTCCGCCTGCCCTTCCAGGTAGCCCAGCCCTCGGTGGATGCGGCGGCCGAGGAGCAGATGCTGGCCCTGGTCAACCAGGAGCGGCGCAAGGCCGGCCTGCCGCCGCTGGCCATGGACCCGGAGCTACGCCAACTGGCGCGCCAGCACTCGGCCGAGATGTTCGAGGACGGCTACTTCGCTCACCAGGGCCAGGATGGGGGGACGGCAGCCGACCGGGCGCGGGTGGCCAGAGTGCCGGCGCGGCTGATCGGGGAGAACATCGCCCTGGCGCCGAACCTGGAGGCCGCCCATCGGGGGCTGATGGAGAGCGAGGGCCACCGGGCCAACATCCTGAGCCCCTCCTACCGGCGGGTCGGCATCGGGGTGGTGGACGGGGGGCTGCATGGTAAGATGTTCACGCAGGATTTTGCTGACTAGTACTGCTGCTCTCTACATCCACATCCCCTACTGCGTCACCATCTGCTCCTACTGTGACTTCGATCGGCAGGCGCACGGGTTCGAGCTGATCCCGCGCTACCTGGAGGCGGTGGAGCAGGAGATCGGCCAGCAGCCGCGGGCCGAGCTGCACAGCGTCTTCTTCGGCGGCGGCACGCCGAGTCTCCTGGAGCCCCGGCAGGTGGCGCGGGTGCTGGAGGTGGTGGCGCGCCACTTCGCGCTGGCGGCGGAGGCGGAGACGACCCTGGAGGCCAACCCCGACGACCTGACCGAAGACCAGGTACGGGGGTTCCGCACGGCAGGGGTCAACCGCCTGAGCCTCGGGGTCCAGAGCTTTCACGACCCTACCCTGCGCCTGCTGAGGCGGCGCCACTCCAGCGCGCGGGCGGAGGCCGCCGTGCGGGCCGCGCAGGCGGCGGGCATGGCCAACCTGAGCCTGGACCTGATGTACGGGCTGCCCGGGCTGGGCCTGGCGCGCTGGCGCCACACCCTGGAGCGGGCGCTGGTGCTGGAGCCCGACCACCTCTCCTGTTACCTGCTCACCCTGGAGCCGAGCGTGCCGATGGCGCGCTGGGTGGAGCAGGGGCGGGTGAGCCTGCCGCGGGACGAGGCCATCGCCCGCCAGTACGAGCTAGCCCGCACGCTGCTGGCCGAGCGGGGCTTCGAGCACTACGAGCTCTCCAACTGGGCCAGGCCGGGGCGCGCCTCGCGCCACAACCTGACCTACTGGCGGGACGAGCCGTACCTGGGGGTGGGGGCCGGGGCGGCCTCGTCGTGGCAGGGCCAGCGCTACAAGAACACACCCCACGTCCAGACCTACCTCCGCACTGCCCTGGCCGGCCAGCCCGAGCGGGTCGAGTGGGAGCAGACGCCCGCGCAGACCCGGATGCAGGACTACCTGGCCCTGGGGCTGCGCCTGCGCGAGGGGGTGGACCCGGCGCGGTTCGAGGCGCGGTTCGGGCGACAGTTATCCGAGGTGCTGGGCGCAGAGCTGGAGGTGCTGATCGCCGGCGGGCCCCTGGAGTGGCACGCAGGGCGGCTGCGGGTGGCGGAGGCCAGCTTGCTGGTGACCAACGAGATCCTGGCGCGGCTGCAGGCCGCGGTGGCGAACGGTGCCCCTCGGCTCCTCGCTTGACGGATCAAAGGAGACCTACCGCCAGCTCGCCCTGCAGGTGGGCGAGTCCGTGTTCGCCAGGCCACGCTACCTGCGGGTGTTCGTCCGCCCGCAGAGTGCTACAATGGGCACCCGGGATCCTGGATAGGAGCGCCTCTCAAGACTCACCAGGGAGACACGGAGACCTGCTGGTACGCCATCATCATGTGAGGGGTCCTATCCGAGCCGCGACCGTGAGGGACAGGTATGCAGAAGGCCGACCTCCGCGACCAGATCCGGGTGCTCGAGGAGCAGGGTGAGCTCGTTCGAATCAGGAAAGAAGTCGACGCCAGGCACGTGTCGGGCCTCATCGCCCAGTCGGCGCAGGCGCTCCTGTTCGAGCGCGTGCGCGGCTACGCGGTGCCACTGGTGGGCGGGCTGGTCCGAACGCGCCGGCGCCTGGCGCTGAGTCTCGGAGCCACGGAGCAGGACGTGGCGCACCGGTTTCAGCATGCGCTGGAGCACCCCATTCCACCCGAAACCGTCTCCAGCGGGCCGGTGAAAGAGGTCAGGTGGCTTGGCGACGAGGTCGATCTCACCCGCCTGCCGATCCCATTCCTCAGCGAGCGGGATGGGGGGCCCTACATCAGCAGCGCCATCGCCATCGCCAGAGATCCGGAGTACGGGCGCAACGCGGGCTGTTACCGCCTGATGTACCGGACACCCCGCCAGACCAGCATCGACCTCAGCTCGCCCACCGATCTGCGCACCTTCTACCAGCGCCGTCTCAGCAAGAACGAGCCGCTGGAGGTGGCGGTCGTCGTCGGAGCCCACGCCGCCGAGCACGTGGCCGCAGCGTACCGCGCGGCCACCGGCACGGACGAGTTTGCGCTGGCCGGCGGGCTCCACGGCGCGCCCGTGCCCCTGGTGAAAGCCGAGACGGTCGATCTCGAGGTGCCCGCCGATGCCGAGATCGTCCTGGAAGGCGAGATCCCACCCATTGGCTGGACGAAGGACGAGGGCCCCTTTGGCGACGTGACCCACCTGCAAAGCGAACAACACGGCAATCCGGTGATCGACGTCAAGGCGATCACGATGCGCCGCGACGCCCTGTTCCACGTCACCACCATGCCTTTCGAGAACATCTGGCTCGGCTCCCTGGCCGTGGAGGCCTCGGCCTGGCAGGCGCTGCGCGTGGCCGGCATCGACGTGCGAGCGGTCACCAGCACGCCGGGCGGGCTGGGCTCGTGGAAGCTGATCGCCGCCATTCGCAAGCGGGAGGGCGAAGGCAAGAACGCGGTGCTGGCTCTGCTGCCCCTGAGCTACGTCAAGTGGGTGATCGTGACCGACGACGACATCGATATCTTCGACCCGGACGAGGTCGATTGGGCGATCACCATGCGCGTCCAGGCCGACCGAGACGTCATCATCGTCCCTGGCGCGCGGGGCAAGCACCTCGATCCGAGCGTGCGCGCCTGGGAGCTGCCGCGCGACCAGCTACCCACCAGCGCCAGGCTGGGCATCGACGCGACCATCCCGGAGGGCATCCCCCGGAGCAGGTACCAGCGGCTGCGCCCTGCCTTCAAGGACCGCGTGCGGCTGAGCGACTACCTGGGGTAAGCAGTGCTGAGTGCTGAGTGCCAGTTCAGATTTGAGAGTGCAGAGTGCAGATTGAAATCTGCACTCTGCACTCTCAAATCTGAACTCCTTCTGAGTGCTGGCCGGCCCCGGTGGCACAGGCGAGCCGCCTGTGCTGGCCGGGGACCATCCGTGCAGGAGGGTTCATTATGGAGGACAACCAGCGAGTCGAGGTCCTGGTCCAGCGCATCCTGCGGCGTCTGAGTGAGGGCCCCGCGCTGTTCTTCGACCTGCTGGTCGAACTGGAGGATGCCGAGTACCGGGACATCCTGCTCGCCTGGGGCCGCGTTCGGGAGCGGACGCCTCTGGAGCGAGACGACCAGGGACGCTACGTGCTGCCGGGTAGCCAGCGCGTCGGATCCGAGGCGGTGAAGAGAGAAACCAGGGATTACTGATCGCTGCATAAAGATCTAAACATCGTTGCGCACGGGCATCGTAGCGCGGGGGCTTGTCCCCCGCCCGGGGGCACCCAGCCTGCAGGGCGCGGGGCGGGGGGCAAGCCCCCGCGCGACGGGTTTCAGGCGATGCTTAGATCCGTATGCAGCGATCAGTAGCCCCGCTGCTCCGCTTCTGCGAGCGGACGGACGGCCACGTCCAATCCCGACGCAACGGCCAGCCGAGCCCAGGCCTCGAAGTGCCGCAGGTTCGCAGTGACGACCACGCCGTGCAAGCGCGCGGCAGAAACCAGGATCAACACGTCGGCCAGGTGGTCGCGCGGCCGCAAGTCGCCCTGCAGACGGATGCGCCGCGCCATCAGGCGGCCCGCCCGCGCCCAGTCCGCCGCGGTGGGCGTGAGCACCCGCTGCACCCTCTCCAGAGCAGCTACAATCCGGTCCAGGAGCAGGGCGTCCGCTGGCGACCGCGTTCCGGCATAGAGCTCGGCCACGACGACCGACGACAGCCAGACGTGGCCAGACCGCAGCGACCGATCGAGCGCCGGCCATCGGTCGGGCCGGCGGAGCGCATCGAGCAGCGCGCTCGTATCCGGGACATCCGGGCGGGCCACCGCGGCTACGACGTGGCGGGCGGCACGGCGCTCTCGTCCGGCAGCCGGCCGAAGACGTCGTCGAGCCCGCCACGCTGGTGCAGCTCCCGCACGGCGGCCATGACCTCCTCCGCGGCGAGGGCAAAGTCCACCGCCTCGCGGACAGCTCCCGACTCGCTCGTCTGGCGCCGACGCGCCAGCTCCCGGACTTTCTCCGCGTCGACCATCAGGTTCTTGCGTGACAGGCGCGCCATCAACCGCCTCCTATTCCTGTACGCACTTGGGATAGGTAATTCTACACACTCGAGCGCGAGCGCGGAAAGCGCGCGGGTCGGAAGGGGTCCGCCCAGTTCTGGTGCGTGGAGGTCGTAGGGGCAGTCGGCCCTGTCTGCCCGCCGCCCCGAGGGCGGCAGAGCGTGGTGAGCAGGGG
>JACQUR010000307.1 GCA_016210245.1 Chloroflexota bacterium | reverse complement strand
GTTGCTGCTCCGTCCGGGCCTGCGCCTCGGCCAGGGCATCGACGCGCGCGGTGAGCGTGGCCAGTTGCTGCTCCGTCCGGGCCTGCGCCTCGGCCAGGGCATCGACGCGCGCGGTGAGCGTGGCCAGCCGGCGCTCAGTCTGCTCCTGCGCTTCGGCCAGCCGCTCGAGCGCCGCGTCGAGGCGCCCAAAGCGCTGCACCGTGCTGTCGGCCAACTGGCCTATCCGGGCCGGCAGTTCAAGCAACTCCTCGGACAGCACAAGCCGCCGCAGTTCGGGCCGCCACTCGGGGTGCCGCTCGAGCAAGCGGATCAGATCCTGGAAGTCGTCGGAAGTGAAGGGCATGAGCAACGCTCCCAGGGGGAGTATAGCATGGCACGGGCACTGGACTGCGCCCCTGCGCCGGGCGGGACCTGCTCACCGCAGGCTCATCGGGCCACCTCGCCCCCATCACTCGCGCACCTGCTCCAGCGTCCCGGCCAGCTCCTCCAGCTCGTTGCGCAGCCCGCCCAACCGGCTGGCGGCGACCTCCACGTCGCCCTGGCAGATGCCAAGGGAGTAGCCCACCACCGACACCCTCGGCCCCTGCTCCCACGCTCGGATTCGGGCGATCTCCTCGTTGAGGTGCCGCGCGAGCGTGTAGGCCTGCTGCGCGGTCTGGAGCAAGCGCTGCACGGTCTGCAGTCGCTGCTCGGGGGTCGCCTCGAAGCTGATGGCCATGGGTCACCTCACACCTTGTCAGCCTGGCCGGCGGGCGGGCCGTCGCCACCATCGCCCGCCGATGCTCTGCACCGGCTATTAACGTGCTGAGGGGCGGCAAGGGACGGGTAGAAAGGAGGTGTTCTCCCCCTGAGATTGAAGAAGAAGCAAGCAGATGGTCGTTGCGACTCTAGAGGTTCACCCAGTCCACGACGGTCTTGAGGTAGTGGTCGAGCACAAGGGAGCGAACGTCGCCCGAGGGAAACTGTCCCATGCGGTATCGCGCGTCCTCGCTGTAGTCTCGGAGGCGTCTGTAGGCGCGCCGGACGTAACTTGGGACTGCGTGCTGAGGCTCGAGCATGCGCATCCACCGTTGGGTGTGCCCTTGGGAGTGGACGCCGTAGGCAGCCAAGTGCGCCTCTATGCAATGAACAGCACAGTAGAAAGCCACGGTGACCGCCCATTGCATCGAGACTGGGTCATGAGGCCTCGCCTGGAGCAGATACTCCGCGAGATCGCGATTTGCTCGGGCCTGCTGGAGATGTTCAGCCTGGCCAGGCACTGCTAGCGTCTGAAGACCGTGTGGGCCGGAGGCAGATTCCGCTCATCTACCCGGCTCAGCGGGACGATATGCACATCCACGTCAAGAATACCTGGAGTGGCGAAGTACTCCTCCTCCGCTGCGTAGATGGCATCGGCGTCCTCTATCTTGTCTGCTCCCAGAATCACCCACAAGTCTACGTGCGCTCCACTGGTGGAGAACGCGACTCTATCCAGGGACTCAAGTGCCCCCACGGCGCTCAGGAAGCGCAGGACTGCCTGAACCGTTTCCAGCACCGACGCCGTCCTGGTGGTCGCAGGTAGATCCGGAGCTACGATAGACATAACGTCCCCTTTCGGACACCTACTGAGGCGCCTTGACCCACCCCGTGCAGCCGCCAGGCTCCTTGGGCCGGCATTGTATACTGCCCATTGTTGTGTAGCAATATTCGCACCCGCGGGGGCGGCTGCTTCGTCCCTCCGCACCGAATATCAGCATATCAGCAAATCACAGTACACTGCCCACAGCGTCTGCCCTCGTCCCATCGCTGCTCACTGGAGGCGGCCATGCCATCACAACGACCGATCGCAGCCGAGGATCTCCTGGCCCTCCGCTTCGCCAGCGACCCGCAGATCTCGCCGGACGGCACGCGGGTCGCCTTCGTCCTCACCACCATTGACCGCGAGGCCAGTACCTACCGCTCCGCGGTGTGGATGGCGCCGATCGAGGGCGGGCCGGCGCAGATCTTCACGGCCGGCGCGCGACGCGAGTCCAGTCCGCGCTGGTCGCCGGATGGCCGCTGGCTGGCCTTTGTCTCCGACCGCAGCGATCCGCGGCCCCAGCTCCACGTCATCCCCGCCCACGGCGGGGAGGCGCGCCGCCTGGCCACCCTGCCCGGGGGCGTCTCGGAGCTGGCCTGGGCGCCCGATAGCCGCCACCTGGCGGTGGTCTCGCGCACCGGGCTGGAAACCGAGGCTGACCCCAACAAGCCGCCCCGCTTCCGCCACCTCACCCGCCTCAAGCACCGCTACGACGGCGAAGGGTACTTCGACGGCTCGCGCAAGCACCTGTTCGTACTCGGCCTGGACGAGCCGGAGCCGCGCCAGCTCACCGCGGGCGACTGGGACGACGTGAATCCCGCCTGGTCGCCCGACGGGACGCGCCTCGCCTTCGCCTCCAACCGCTCGCCGGAGCGCGACCTGAACAACGTGGCCGACCTCTGGGTGGTCGCGGCCGCGGGCGGCGAGCCGGCCCGGGTGACCCGTTCCCGCGGCCCGGCCGCCGCGCCAGCCTGGTCGCCGGACGGGGAGTGGCTGGCCTTCGTCGGCCAGGCCCGCCCGAACGACTACGCGGCCAACTGGGGCATCTGGCTGGTCCAGGCCGGCGGAGGCGAGGCGGTCGAGCTGACCGCCGAGTTCGACCGCAGCGTGGGCTCAGACCTGCTGACCGATACCCGCGACCACGCGCCCAGCCCCATCCCCACCTGGACGACGGATGGACGGAGCCTCTACTTCCTGGCTAGCGACCAGGGGGACACGCACCTGTACCGCGTCGACCTGGACGGCCCCCAGGTCACCCGCCTGGTGGCTGGGCCCCGCCAGATCATGTCCTTCAGCCTCGCCGCGGATGGCCAGATCATCGCCTTCGACGCCTCCGAGCCAACGAACCCGGGCGACCTGTGGGCGGTGAGCGCGGACGGCCTGCACGAGCGCCGCCTGACCGAGGTGAACCAGCATCTGCTGGCCGAGGTGGAGCTGGCCGAGCCGGAGGCTTTTCGCTACCCGTCGAGCGACGGCGAGCTGCTGGACGGCTGGCTGCTCAAGCCGCCAGGCTTCCAGGCCGGGCAGCGCTTCCCCCTGGTGCTCCAGGTTCACGGCGGCCCCCACGCGCTCTACGGCAACACCTTCATGCACGAGTTCCAGCTCCTGGCCGCCAGGGGCTACCTGGTGCTGTACGCCAATCCGCGCGGCAGCCGCGGCTACGGGCAGACGCTAGCCGAGGCAGTGCGGGGCGCCTGGGGCAGCCAGGACTACGAGGACGTCCTGGCGGCCGTGGACTGGGCGCTGGAGCAGGGCTACGCGGACCCGGCCCGGCTGGGCGTGTGCGGGGGCAGCTACGGCGGCTATATGGCCAACTGGATCGTAGGCCACACCGATCGCTTCGGCGCAGCCGTGGCCGAGCGGAGCGTGGCCAATCTGTTCAGCATGTATGGCACCACCGACATCCCGGGCTTCGCCGAGTACGAGTGGCTCGGGCCGTGGTGGGAGCAGCCCGAGTTGTATCGCCGCCTCTCCCCCCTCACCTACGCGCAGCAGGTCCGCACGCCGCTGCTCATCCTGCACAGCGAGCAGGACCTGCGCTGCCCGATCGAGCAGGCCGAGCAGCTCTTCGTGGCCCTGAAGCGCCTGGGCCGCACGGTTGAGTTCGTCCGCTTCCCCGAGGAGAGCCACAACCTGTCCCGCTCGGGGCGCCCGGACCGCCGGCTGGAGCGCCTGGCGCGCATCGCGGGCTGGTTCGACCGGTATCTCGGGGTGGAGATTGGAGGCGGGTTGGAACCGGCACGTTCCATGCATGAGTAGCCGCAGATTGCCCAGCGAGGTTGTACTGTGGACGCGGCTTTCTTACTGTTCCTCTTCGCATGCGTCGCCATGGTGCTGGTGGTCCCAGCCTGGAAAGGGCGCTAGGCGCCGATCGGCGTCTGCGTGTAGCAAAAGGGGTCGGGCCACCAGCCCGACCCCTTTTGCTTGCCCTGCCGGCGCGGCCGGCGCAGGGCGAGATCGAGCTACCACGTTGCAGCGTTTCGCAGCGTGGTCGAGTCAGTGGGAGTGGGGCGGACGCGCCTGGCGGCACGCGTGCCACCAGGGTAAGGGCGCAAGCCGTCCGCCCTTACCCTGGCATGCATACGGTGGTAGCTACGCGGCGGGGCGGCGCCGGTACTCAGCCGAGTCCGGCAGCTCGGCGGTGCCGCAGATAGTCACCATGAGCTGCCGCAAGGCCTCGTCCGCCTTGAGCTTCCTATCCCCCGGCAAGTCTGTTTGCTGAACCACCATCCGCAGCAGCTTGACCGCACTGCGTAAGCTGAGCTCCTGATCCTCGGACAGCATGGCGCGACCCTCCCCGGGCGAGATGCGTGCGCGCACCAGGTACGCAGGACGTGTGCCGGGATTGGAGATTGCAGATTGGAGAGTGCAGATTGTAGAGTGCAGACTGCTGAGCTATGACTCTGGCCCACGTTGAGTGCTGAGTGCTGAGTCCTGAGTCCTGAGTACGCTTCCGAGCACTCAGGACTCAGGACTCAGCACTCAGGACTCAGCACTCAGCACTCAGCACTCAGCAGCGCGGTCCTCGCCTTGGCTCGCGAGAGCGGGCCTGCGCCAGGAGGAGGCATGAATGAAGCGGCAGCCAGGCGGGAGCGGCCGAATGCGCTCCGCCGCCCTGAGGAGTACACGCACGTGATGGGCCATCGCGGGGCCCCCGGCTCGTATGGCATCCCCGGCTCGCGCGCGACGCGCACTGCGGCGCCCGAGGACGAGGCGGCACGCTACGCGCCAGAGAACACGATGGTTTCCTTCGAACGCGCGGTGGCGATGGGCGCCAGCATCGTTGAGCTGGACGTCCACCTCTCGGCCGACGGCCACGTGGTGGCCATCCACGACGACACGGTGGACCGGACCACCGACGGCACCGGGGAGGTGGGAGCGCTGCGCCTGGCCGAGCTCCAGGCGCTGGACGCAGGCGCGTGGTACGGGCCGGCCTTCACGGGCCAGCGCATCCCCACCCTGGACGAGGTGCTGGCCTGGGCGCGCGGCAAGGTCCGGGTGGCCATCGAGCTGAAGCAGGCCAGGCGGCCGCAGCCCGGTCTCGAGGCCCAGGTGGTGGAGCTGGTCGCGCGGCACGGAATGGTCGACCAGGTGATCGCCATCTCGTTCGACCACCCCATGGTGGCCCGGGTCAAGGCGCTCAACGCGGCCGTGCCCGCCGGGATCCTGTACGCCTGCCGCCCGGTCGATCCCGTAGCGCTGGCCCGCCAGGCGCAGGCGGACGTGCTGCTGCCCCAGTGGAGCTTCGTGGACGCGGAGCAGGTGGCCGCCGCTCACGCCGCCGGCCTGGCCGTGGCGCCCTGGGTGACCTCGGACCCCGCCGTGTGGCAGTGGCTCCTGTCCCTGGGGGTCGACGCGATCGGGACGAACCACCCCGACCGGCTGGTCGCCTTCACCGCCGGGAGGTGACTGGAGGCGAGTGACGCGCGGAGCGCATCACTCGCCCCCAGTCACCTCCTCCTCGCTGAGCAGGCGCAACCCCTCCGCCTGGAGGCGACGGGCAGCCACGCCCTGGCCAGGGACCACCTGCTCGGTCCCGTCGGGCTGGCGCTGGTAGACCCAGCGGCTGCCGCAGGAGGGGCTGCGTTCCTTGAGGATCGCCTCCCGCGCGCCCACGGCCCGCGCCAGGCGAACCACCTCCTCGGCCCCACGCTCGAACTGAGGCGTGACGTCCTGCCCCGAGCGCGTCTCCAGGCGGCCAAGCGCTTCGTCCACGAACGCGGCCGCCTCGCGCGGCGTGGGCAGGCCGCCGAGCTGTTCGGGGCAGACGGGGATGGCCTCTCCTCGACAGACCAGCTCCACGATCCGGGGATCGGTCCTCGCGCGCCCGTCGTAGCGGCAGCGCAAACCGGCCAGGCAGGCGGAGACGAGGCGAGGTGGGTGCTGGGGCATCAGCCATCACCTCCAGGGGTGATGGCTGATGCCCCAGCACCCACCGGAACCAGCGACCGCCGCTCCTTGCGCCGCCCGCCACGCCCGTGGTCGATCACCTCTACCTCGTCCAGCGCGAACCGGGCCAACTGATCGAAGTCCAGGTGCTGCTCCGCCTGCAGCATCTCGGCCGCGGTGGCATGGGTGGTCGGGTGGCGCGGCATGAAGAGCTGGCAGCAGTCCTGGTCGGCGACGATGGAGATGGGATACGTGCCGATCTGCTCCGCCTGGCGTATGATCTCCAGCTTGTCCATGCCGATGAGCGGCCGCAGCAGGGGCAACTCCGCCGCCGCGTCGACGGCTGCCAGGTTCTCGAGCGTCTGCGAGGCCACCTGGCCCAGACTGTCGCCCGTCACCAACGCCAGGGCGCCCTCCGTACGGGCGATGTGCCCGGCCAGGCGGACCATCAGGCGGCGGTAGATGACGGTGCGATAGGGCTCGGGTGCGTCCAGTACCACCTGGCGCTGGACCTCCCCGAAGGGCACCAGGTACAGGCGCGAGCTGCCCTGGTAGCCGTCCAGCAGCTCCACCAGCTCCTGCGCCTTCTGCTTGGAGGAGGCGTCCAGGAAGGGATAGCCGTGGAAGTGGATGAAGCTGACCGTGCAGCCCCGCCGGAGCATCCGATAGGCGGCCACGGGCGAGTCGATGCCACCCGAGAGCAGCGCGGCCACGCGGCCGCCGCTGCCCACCGGCAGGCCGCCCGGCCCTGCAATCTTCTCCCCGTAGACCAGCGCCTCGCGGGCCAGGACCTCCACGTAGACAGTGAGGTCGGGCTGCTTCAGGCTCACCGGCGCCCGGGTGAAGGACTGGACGAAGGCGCCCAACTCGCGATTGAGCTCGTCGGAGGTCATGGCGAAGCGCTTGTCGCCACGGCGCGCGGAGATGCGGAAGGTGTGGAAGGTGCTGGCCTCCACCACGCGCTGCACCGCCGCCTTGATCGCCTCCAGCTCGAGCGGGCAGCGCTCCACCCGGGCGAAGTTGGCCAACCCGAAGACGCGCTGCAGCCCCGCCTGCACCACCTCCCAGGGAGCCTGGTCGTCCAGCTCGACCAGGATGCTGTTGTACACGGCGCTTGCCCGGCGCAGGCCAGCCTCGGCCAGCGCGCGCCGGGTATTCGCTACCAGGCGGTCGACGAAGAAGGGGCGGTTCTTTCCTTTGAGCGCTACCTCGTGGTAGTGCGCGATGACGTACCTGGCCATGTGGGACCCCTCGCCAGATGGTACCTCATCGGACCAATCGGAGGCGCCTCAGACCCTTCTGTACGTGGTCTCCCCGGGCGGGGAGATCTCAACCCTGTATGCCACTGGAGTCGCGCTGTTGCTCTGCTCTCAACTGCCTGAAGAACTCCCCGGCCTCGACGCCGCCCTGCTCCCTCCACTCGGCTCGGGCTGCTTCGATCGCCGGCAGCAGCTCGGCATCCTCCCGAGCTGCTAACCATTGCCGGAGGGCCTCCGTCACCAGGTCCTTGAGCGGGCGGTTGAGCCGGGCTGCCTCCACCTTCACCGCTGTGTAGAGAGACTCGTCCTCAAAGAGCACCGTCATCCTCTTCATCGACCACCCCAAAGCGCCTCGGCAGCCTCAAGTCGCCTGCGCGCTCATGCGCTCGTACGTCCGTACGCCTTCACGTCCAGTATAGCGCGAGGCGCCAGTTCTCCTGTCCCATGAGGCACTCTGAGTGTTAGCCTATCTTTTGTTAGCCTGTCTTTAAGGTACCGTTAATAGGTGCCTGCCATACTTGGATTAGCTCGGCAGCAAGGGTCGCGGCAGTCCAGCCGCGCCGTATGCCGGGGCACAGGAGGCGATGAAGATGATCGACCAGGCTTCTCCCAACGGAGCGCCGGGCGGGAACCGGCGGCGGGCCGTCTCCCTGGCACTGGTGGCCAGCATGGCCGTGGGCGCCCTTGGCGGCGGGGTAGTTGGGAGCGCCGCTACGCTCTACGCCGTGCGCCAGATACCGGCCGCGCAGTCGGTGCTGCTCCCATCTGCGCAGCCGCTAACCTCCGCCTCGCCGGCGACCGAGGCGGCGCCACGCACGGACGCGGCGCAGACAACGCCTATCGTGAACGTGCGTGAGGCTGGAGCCATCACCCAGGTCTTTCGCAAGACCAGCCCGGCGGTGGTCAGCGTGGGCATAGGCAGCGCCCGCGGCCCGCTCGGCCAGTTTCGCCAGCAGGGCGAGGGCAGCGGCTTCGTGGTGGACCGCAGCGGGTTGGTTCTGACCAACAACCACGTGGTCGAAGGGGCGCGCCGCATCGTGGTGCGCTTCAGCGACGGCACCGAGTCGAACGCGACGGTCATGGGCACCGATCCGGGCACCGACCTGGCGGTCCTGAAGGCTGACCGCGTGCCCGCGAACCAGGGCATCGCCGCCCTGGGCGACTCCGACCAGGTGGAGCCGGGCCAGACCGCGGTCGCCATCGGCTCGCCGTTCGGGCTCGCTCAGACCATCACCGCGGGCATCATCAGCGCGGTCAATCGCGACTGGGGCTCGGCGGGCGGCCGCCCCATGCGCGGCCTCATCCAGACCGACGCGCCGGTCAACCCGGGCAACTCGGGGGGGCCGCTGCTGAACCTGCAGGGCGAGGTCATCGGCATTACCACGGCCATCGAGAGCCCCGTGCGCGGCTCGGTAGGCATTGGCTTCGCCATCCCGAGCAACGAGGCCAAGCGGCTGCTGCCCCAGCTTGCCCGGGGTGAGCAAGTGGATCATCCGTGGCTGGGCATCAGCGGCACGGCGTTGACGCCCGAGCTAGCCAGGCAGCTCAACCTGTCCGTCCAGCAGGGCGTGCTGGTGAGCGAGGCCATCGCCGACGGCCCGGCCGCCCAGGCCGGCCTGCGCGGCGGGCGGAGCACCACCGAGTCCGATACGCCAGTCGGCGGGGACGTGATTACCGCCGCGGATGGCAAGGCGGTGGGATCGGTTCAGGAACTGGCGAGCTACCTCGACACGCGGCACGTGGGCGACCAGGTCCGCCTCTCGGTACTGCGTGACGGCCAGACCATCGAGGTGCCGGTGACCCTGGGCGCCTGGCCAGTGGGGGCGCGCAGCTAGCCAGCGCAGTGCTGAGTGCTGAGTGCTGAGTCCTGAGTGCTCGGAAGCGTACTCAGGACTCAGCACTGCCGTAGTGGGAGAGTTGGCGCGCCTCCTGGGCAGCGCCTCGAAGAGCAACACCTTCGCGCCCAGCGCACGGCTCCGGCTAGATGGTCTCCGGCGTCTGGCGGCGGGGCGCGAGGACCCGGTCCAGAACCTCCATCACAGTCCAGAGGTCGAGCCGAGCGCAAGGCCTCAGCTCACCCCGGCCCCTGCTCTAGCGAGCGATCGGCAGCGAGGCGTCGCTCCCCCACTCGGCCCAGGAGCCGTCGTAGTTGCGCACCTGGCCGTAGCCGATGAGGCGCAGGGTGAAGAAGCTGTGGGCGGCGCGCACCGCCGTCTGGCAGTAGGTGATGACCTGCTTGTCCCTGGCCACTCCGGCCGCCTCGTACATGGCCCGCAGCTCTGCCGCCGGCTTCCACACCTTGGGGTCGGCGGTTGTCACGTTGCGCTGCCAGTCGACGTTGATGGCCTTCGGCACGTGGCCCCCGCGGGCGGCCCGCACATCCGTGCCGCTGTACTCGGCCGTTGTCCGAGCGTCGACGATGGCGAAGTCCGGGCTCTCGGCCGCGGCCTTCACCTGGTCGATCCCGCAGATCGTCCCCTCGTTGACCTTCGGCGTGAAGCTGGCCCGGTCCGGGCGAGGAGTCTCGGGGCTCGTGGGCAACTGCTCCTTGGCCCACTTCTGCCAGCCGCCGTTGAGGACCCTGGCCTGCGGATGGCTGTAGTAGTCCAGCACCCACCACAGACGCGCGGCCCACAGGCCCGCCTGGTCGTCGTAAGCCACCACCAGGGTGTCGTCGCCGATGCCCAGCTCTTCCATCATCGGCTTGAAGACCTCGGGGGAGGTGACGTGCAGCTTGTCCTGGGGGTCCTTGAGGCGGGCGCCGTCCAGTTGCACCGCCCCGGGGAGGTGTCCAGCCCGATAGGCGTTGGGACTGCGTAGGTCCACCACCCGCAGACTCTGGCCGTTCAGCCGCTGAGCCAACCAATCCGTCTCGGCCAGCAGCTCCGGATGGGCATAGCCCTCCTGCTGGGCGGCGCCGGAAGACGGAGCAGTCGGCCCTCCGGCGGTGCTCGGGGCAGGCTTCGGCGGCGTAGCGGCCGGGGCACAAGCCGCCAGCAGCAGGACGGGTACGAACAGGAGCGCCGCGAACCGCTGCACGCCACTCATGCCTCCACCTCCAGCTCCGCCAGCCTGGCAGAGACGCGCTGCATGACCGCCTTTGGGTCGTAGGAGGTCGCCACCTTCCGCAGCGTGATGCGCCACTCGCCCGGCCCCAGCGGGTCGATGTCGGCCTCGTAGCCCTGCCGCGCGCCTTCGAAGGGCACGGTGGCCAGCGCCGGCGGATGATCCGTTAGCACCTCCAATGCCTCACCGTTCGCCAACCCCTTCAGGGTCTGCTTGGTCCTCATGGCCGGGTAGGGACACATCTCACCACGCACGTCGAGCAGCACAGAAAGCCTCCTTTCAAGGCAAGCGTTTGATGACCTGGACGCCCAGGAATGCCCCGGCTAGGAGCGATGGGGCGAATACCCAGGCTGAGAGCGCGAGCGAGGGGAGCGCGGAAAAGAAGGCGCCGATGGTGCAACCGATACCGATGCCGGCCCCGTAGCCCATGAGCACGCCGCCACCCAGGAACTGGGCGTAGCGGAGGCGCTGGCGGGGGACGCGGAGCTTGAACTCGGAGGCGAGCAGCGCGGCGATGAAGGCACCGGCCACCAACCCCACCTCCAGGGTGAAGGTGGCGTTGAGCCAGCCGCCATCGCCCAGGGCCAGGTTGCAGCCCGCGAAACGGTCCACGCCCAGCAGCGGAGGCGCACTCAGCCCCAGCAGGCCGGCCAGGCGGTCGGACCAGGAGGAGAGCTGGCCGGTCACGCCGAGCGGATGGTCGTACACGTAGCTGCCCAGGTTCAACACCCCCAGGGCCGCGCCGCCCACGCCGGCCGGCCACCCACGGACAAAGATACGGTGCTCCAGGGCCTGGAGCCGATCGCGGAAGCCGACTGCCGGTGGTGCGGCCTGACGCTTGAACGCGAGGGCCGGCGGAGCCCCGGACTCTACCCACAGCACCAGCAGGTAGGCCGCTGCCAATGCGCCGAAGGTGAGCGCCACCGCGCCGCCGTGGCCCAGGAGCTGGGGCAGCCAGAGGAGCGGCGCCTGGCCGATATGCACCTGCCACCACCAGTTCCAGGTGTGGGCGGCCACTTCCAGCCCGGCCAGGATGCCCAGGAGGGCGACCATCGAGCCCACGTAGCCCTCCCCCACGCGGAAGAGCGTGCCGGAGACACATCCCCCGGCCAGCACCATGCCGATGCCGAAGGCGAGCCCACCTACGACCAGGTGCAGACCCACCGGCAGCACGTGGGCGGCAGGTGGCAGCCCGCCAATAGACGGATCGGGCACCAGCCGGGCCATGAAGAGCGAGAAGCCGGCCGTGGCAATGAGCAACCCGAGGAGGATGGCCCGCATGAGCCGCCCATCGCGGCTGAGGAGGAGGTCGCGAAAGGCGCCAGCGAAGCAGAGGCGGCTGCGTTGCAGGATGAAGCCAAAGCCCAGGCCGATCAGCCAGTACACGCTGGCGGCCGCCTGCTGCTGGGCAAAGAGGGCCAGCAGCAGGCCTGCCAGCGCCAGGGCGGCAAACCCCAGGAGAGGCTGGGACACGGGGAGAACGGGGGGAAACGGTCGGGAGCGCGCAGCCGGGGCGGTCACGGCGAGGCCTCGAATGTCATATTTTCCGATCTACAAAGCCGTCTACTGGCAGCCAGTATACCGTTGCGGGGGCGGGTCGGCAACGATTCGACTGGCCGCGTCCCTGGCAGCTACATGATGCGGGCCCGTGGAGCTTGGTTCCGTAGCGGCGATCACATCTGGGGCGTCTGGCGAGCGTGACCATCGGGCATCTGTGCCGGAGCCGCGACCGGGGTGAGCGGGTGGACTGATGCCTGGTTCGAGCGGGTGCGACGCGCTGGCGGCTGGCTACTCCGCCAGCAGGCTGTCCAGGGCCGAGCGATCCAGCACTCGGATGCGTCGGCGACCCAGCTCGACGTAGCCGGCGGCCTGGAACTCGTCCAGGATCTTGGTGATGGTCTCGCGATAGGCACCCACCATGTCGCCCAGCTCCTGATGGGTGATGCCCTCCACGACGCCACCGTGCTCGCGGCCCAGGCGCAGCAGCACCGAGGCCAGCCGCGCTGGCACACTGCGATAGGCCAGGTCCTCCAGGCGGGTCTCACTGTGCGCCAGGCGGCGCCCCAGGATCTCCAGCATGCGCAGCGCCACTTCCGGCCGGCGCAGCACCAGCCGCTCGATGTCGGCCTGGCTCATCACGCACAGGGTGCAGTCCTCCACTGCCTCGGCGGAGGCATTGCGCATGCGCTCGCCCAGCAGCGGCATCTCCCCGAAGAAGGTCCCAGGCTCGAGCACCGCCAGTTCCAGCTTCTTGCCGCTGGGACTGAGCCGCGAGAGCCGCACTCGGCCCCGCTTAAGCAGGAAGAGGCCCTCGGCGGTGTCCTCCTGGTGGTAGATGATCTGGCCTTTGGGCGCGGTCGTCATGCGGGTGGCCCCCTCCAGCCAGGCGAGGTCCTCCGACGACAGATCGCGGAAGATGTCGATGGCCCGTAGGAACTCCCGCTTGTAGGCGCGCTGCGCCTCCGCGTCGCGGGGCTCCCGCGCGGGAGCCCCGAAGACCCTTCGCAGCCCAGGCAAGACGCCCTTTGGCACCATGCTCCTCCCTGGCCGTGCCGCCCCAACGGCCGGCGGCTATCAGGACCAGACCTATTCTCGCCGACCCAGCGTGGTTGTCGCAGTAATCCAGATTACATTCCGCGCGGAATGGTCTGAGTCCAGTGCGCCAGCAGCCACGGCAGTTGCTCCAGCAGCGGAATGACGACCAGGTTCAGCAGCGCGAAGCCTGTGGTGAAAGCACCGAGGACGTACAGCGACACGCGATCGCGCTCGGACGCCGAAACGGTGCATGTGGTGCGGCGGCGGTGCGATAACCACCAGGCAGCGAAGAGCGCGACCGCCACGCCTGCGAGCTGGAAGAGGCGCTGGTACGCCAACAATTGGCTCAGCGCCGCGGCTGTGCCGAGGCTCAGGCCCAGGGCGATCGCCACGGCGCTGGGCAGACAGCAGAGGCTGGCGACCACCGAGCCGAGCACGCCAGCGCCAACCGCCCTGCCTTGCCAGGCCTGGTGAGCGCCCGCCTCCAAGCTCGTCGCGCTATGGGCCGCGGTCATGCCACGCCCTCCTTGAGCCGATCGGCGTGCGCTCGGTTGGACGGCTCAACCAGCACGGACCCGTCCGGGAAGACGACGGTTGGCACGCTGCGCAGTCCACCATTCAGTCGCAGCACGGTGGCCTGCGCCTGGGGGTCCGCGTCGATACCCACCCAGGTGTACGGCGTTCCATACTGGTCCAGCACCCGCCTGGCGCGGTGGCAGTCGCCGCACCAGGTTGTGCCATAGACCGTGATCCCGTCTCGTCGCATCTTCTCCCCTCCCAAATCAACCGTCTGCACAGCGGGGAGGCGCCCCCGCATCTCTCGCGCGATGGCATGCGCTTCCTCGCACGCTTCGCAATCGGCCGCGACCACGATCTCCAGGCGCATCGGTGCCTCTATGCCCGTCCGGTGGCGCTCGGTCTGCCATGATTATGGACGCGACCGCGCACCCGTTCTGTAACGCGGATTACCGGCTTCGACAAGCCACTGCCTTGCGCGCTCCTCGGGGAAAGCCCGCGCCGACACCTTTCCGAGGTGACGGGCGCGGCGACGTATGCGTGATTACAGTCAAGCCGCAAGGTGAACGCCCATACTGTCTCCGACGCACCTGGTTTGCACGAGCGCCCCCACCGCGGAGGCGCGCACAGGACAGCTATTGCCAGGTCGAGACTCTGAGGTCAAGGAAGGTGAACGGACATGGCACAGCACACATTTGTCTGCCCGGCCTGCAACGGGGAATACGACGCGCGGGAGAAACTGGAGGAGCACGGAAGGCAGTATCACGCGCCGCAGAAGGCGCAGCGCTTCCAGTGCCCCGCGTGCGGTGGGCACTTCGAGACGCAGGAGCAGCTTGCAGCCCACGGCACGGAAGAGCACCAGAAGTAGGTCAGGTCGGACTCACCGAGCAGGCGGCGCGCGAGTGCTGGGGAGCAGTGCTGGTCCAGCGCTGGCCCACCTCATCCCCATGCTCGGCGCCGCCGCGGGGGCCATCGGTGAAGGGAGGCTGGGCTACAGCCTCCTGGTTGCCGAGAGGAGGTAACGGGAAGGTGCATGCGTGAGCCGGCCTCGCCTCGCTGCCCTCGCCGCCAGCCTCGGCCTGGCTCTGGCCGCCTGCACGCCCGCCGGGCACGATGCCGCGCCGTATGCGCCCAGCCCACTCGCAACACGGACTGCTCCTTCCTCTGCACCGGCAGGCCCCGACGGCACCGGGCAGGAGGCGCGGGCTGCGGCGCCCGTTCAAGCGCCTGACGTGGGAGCGCGCGGCGTCCCTGCCCCCCAGGTTGGCAGTCCGGCGCCGGCGCTGCCGCTGCCCATGCTGGAGGGCGGGCTGCTCCACCTGGGCGATCTGCGCGGCAGGACGATCCTGCTCAACTTCTGGGCCACCTGGTGTCCGCCCTGCCGCGACGAGATGCCCGCCCTCCAGGCCCTGTACGACGCCAACCGGGAGGCAGGCCTCGTCGTGCTGGCCGTGAATGAGGGCGAAGACGCCGCCACGGTGCAGGAGTTCGTGCGCTCGCACGGCCTCAGCTACCCGGTCGTCCTCGATGCGGATGGGCAGATCGCGCAGGCCTTCGCCGTGCTGACGCTCCCATCGAGCTACTGGGTCGACGCGCACGGCATGCTCGTGGACCGTGTCGGTGGCGAGATGTCGGCAAGCGTGATGCGGACGAAGCTCGCCAGGGCGCTTGCCTCGGCCGACGCTGGGCCGGCCGTCCCCCGTTCAGTGCGCGGAACCGGGTCGTCTGAAGCGGGCGCCCGGCCGGTGGCGACGCTGGGCGGCGCCCCCCTCCTGACGAACGAGGACGTGGATCGCCGGCTGGATCTTGCGCTTGCCCTCGAGCGCCTGGCATCAGGAGTGGTGCTGGATCCTGGACGGGCGGCGGACCGGCCAGAGATCGAGGCCCGGCGCGCCTACATCTGCCAACGGCTGATCGACGAGTGGCTGCTGGTGGGCGCCGCCCGGACGGCGGGTCTCCGCCAGGACCAGTCGCTCGTGGAGGCGGAACTGGAACGCCTGGCTTCGCGCGCCGGTGGCACGGCAGCCCTGGCTCAGGCGCTGACTGCTCACGGTGTGACGATCGACGACCTGCGCGGCGTCTTCCTCCGCGGTGCCCTGGCGCAGGACTATGTCGACAACTACGTCCTGACGGCGGAAACCCGAGAGCCACCCGACCAGGCCATCCGATCCTGGCTCCAGCAGGAGCGCGGACGCCAGCAGGTGGCGACGACGTGCTGAGCGGAGAACCGATCCTAACACCGCTCATGCATGCGGTTCCTCGTCCCACGGTCTGCCGCCCGGAGTGCAAAGCCGTCAGTGGCCGCGGACTACTGGCCACTGGCGGCTTTGCACTGACCACTCAGGACGGCCGCAGGATCGTCTTCAGCTTCGCCTTGATGTCCGCGGGCATGGCCAGCAGCTCGCTGATGAGCTTCTGGTCGTCCTCTCCACCGATCGGCTCGAGGTCGAGCTTGGCCTTCTCGGCGTCGGCCAGGAGTTCCTTGTCTTTCAGCGTCTGGGCCAGGGCCTCGCGCAGGAGCTGCACTCGCTCGGCGGGCACGCCCGGTGGCGCGACGTACTGGCGCTGGGGCTGGCCGACGAGCACCACGCCGAAGTGGAAGAGCTGGCGCGCCTCCGGGGTCTTGGCGAAGTCCGCGGCCACCGGAACGTTCGGCAGTTCCTTGAGCGCCTGCTCGGTATTCTGGGAGATAAGCACCCACTCCCCGCTCTGGACCTTGTCGAGCGAGCTGGTCTTGAGCGACTCCCAGGTCAGGCCGCACAGCCCCTCCACCTCGCCCTGCTCCATCGCCAGCCGAGAGCGGGAGGTGCCGCTGTAGCCCTGGACGATCTTGAAGTTCGCGCCCAGGGCCTCGCGCATGACCGACGGATCGTCGACCGTGGCCGACCCGGGCGCGTCGGCGCCCACCGTGATCTGCTTCGCGCCGGGGCCGATGATCTCCTGGATGCTCTTGAAGCCGCTCACCTTGGTGGCGACGCAGATGCTGTGATCGCGCGCCGGCACCCCGAGGAAGTTGAGCTTGGCCGCGTCGAACTCGACCCCTGGCGTTCCGTACACCTGCTGGACGACCGCCCCGGTTGAGAAGTTGCCGATCACGGTCCCGTCCTTCGCGGCGACGTTGGCCGTGTGGTTCACCGACAGCAGACTGCCAGCACCGGGCATGTTCTCGACGATGACCGTCGGATTGCCCGGGATGTACTTGCCCAGGTGCCGCGCGATCGTCCGCGAGTACGTGTCGTACCCGCCGCCGGGCGCGAAGCCGACGATGATCCGCATCGTCTTGCCTTTGTAGAAGGCTTCGAGCGCCTTCGTGTCCACCTTGGCCGCGGGCTCAGGCGAGGCCGCGGGTTTGGCGGCCGGACTGGCGACCGGACTCGGCGCCACCTTGGCGACCGGGGTGGCGGGCGGCGCGGGCGCGGTGGCAGCCGGCTTGGGCGGCGCGGCCGTAGGCGACGGGGTGGCCGGCGCCCCACAGCCCGCGAGCAAGAACAGCGCCGCGGCGCTCAAGCCCAGCAAGGAGGTTGGAGGTTGGAGGCTGAAGGTTGGAGCTTCAACCTTCAACCTCCAGCCTGAGAAGCACGCTCGACGGGGTACTCGGATCATCTCTGCTCCTATCTGAGTTGCTCGATCTCCGCCGGCTGGTAGCCCAGCTCGGCCAGGATCTCGGCGGTGTGTTCGCCCAGGGTGGGCGGAGGCGCGGACGGGTCCAGCGGCGTCGCGGAGAGATGGATTGGCAGCCCGAGCATGCGGACGAGGCCCTCAGTCGGGTGGCGCGCCGCCTGGACCATGTCCAGGTGCTTCACCTGGGGGTCTTCCAGCACCTGGTCCAGGGTGTTGATCGGCGTGAAGGGCACGTCGTGCTCCTCCAGGAGGCGCAGCCATTCGGCTCGAGGCCTGGCCAGGAAGAGCGGGGCCAGTTCGGCGCGGATGGCCTCGTAGTGCCGCGCTCGGGCCGGCTTGTCCTTGAAGCGGGGATCGCCCAGCAGGTCCAGCCGGCCTACCGTCTCGAGCAGACCCTGCCAGAACTTGGGCGGAGATGACAGGTGGATGGCCAGCGCCAGGCCATCGGCGCACTTGAAGGCGTAGGTCTGGGACTGCTGGGGGCGGGTGAAGGGGCCGGGCACTTCGCCCAGCGCCAGGTAGCGGCCGAAGGGCTCCACCAGGAAGCCGAGCGTCGCCTCCAGCATACTGGTCTCCACCCGCTGCCCCTGGCCGGTCCGCTCGCGCGCGTACAGCGCGGCCAGGATGCCGTACATGGCGAAGACCCCGGTCAGCGCATCCGAGAAGGCCGGGCCCAGTGGGCGCGGGTCCTCGGGGGCCAGCAGCAGGCTCAGCAGCCCGCTCAGCCCCTGGCCCACCGTATCGTAGCTCGGGCGGTGGACGTACGGCCCGCTCTGGCCCATGCCGGAGATCGAGCAGTAGATGAGCCGCGGATTCAGCTCGCGGCAGCGCCCGTAGCCGATGCCCAGGCGATCGGCCACGCCGGGGCGGAAGTTCTCGATCAGCACGTCGGCCGTGGCGACGAGGTGATAGAAGGCCTCCAGCGCCTGCGGGCGCTTCAGGTCGAGGGTGAGGCTGCGCTTGCTGCGATTGTGGGCGATGAAGGCCGGGCTGTACAGCCCCCGGTCCCAGGCGCGGAAGGGATCGCCGCCCCTGGGGTCCTCGACCTTGATGACCTCAGCCCCGAGATCGGCCAGCAGTTGCCCGGCGTACGGTCCGGTGATGAAGTTTGCCACCTCCACCACGCGGACCCCGTGAAGTGGGCCAGCCATGCGCATCGCTCCATAGCCATCAGTGGTCAGCACTCAGCAGGCTGGTAGTCTACTTCACTGCCGATCTCCTGGCTAGCCCCTCGCCGCCCGGATCGCCTGGAGCACCCGCTCGGCGGTGAGGGGCAGCGTCTTCACCCGGGCGCCCACCGCATCGTAGATGGCGTTGGCGATGGCCGGCGACACTCCGGCGTTGACGCTCTCCCCGGCCGCCTTGGCGCCGAACGGGCCGGGGCCGATCTCGGTGGGCACCAGCACGGTCCGCAGCGGCACCACGTCCTCCTGGCTGGGCAGCTTGTAGTCGGCCAGGCTGATGGTGATGACCTTCCCGTCCTCGACCACCAGCTCCTCCATGAGCGCGTTGCCCAGCCCGTAAACGAAGCTGCCGTCGATCTGGCCCTGGTGAGCGATCGGGTTGATGATCGCGCCCACATCTACCGCCACCACCGCCTCGATCGGCCGCACCTGGCCGGTCTCCGGATCGACCTCCACTTCGACCATGTAGGCGTGGAAGTTGAAGTCGCCCGGCTCGTCCGGGCTGTGGCCGCTGCTATCGTAGGCCGCGCCGGCCTCGACCGGGCCGCTGCGCAGGATGCGCTGGGCGACGACCTCGAACGGGACCTTCTCCTGGGCGCCATCCCCGGTCAGGAAGTGGTCCTGCTCGAGCCGCACCTGTCCGGCCGGCCAGCCCATCACCTCGGCCGCCAGCTCCAGCAGCTTCTCCTTCAGTCGGGTGGTGGCGGCGAGCGCGGCCCGGCCGACGACGTGGGTCACTCGGCTGGCGCCAGCGCCAGCGTCCCAGGGCGCCTCGGCGGTGGTGCCGTAGCGCACCACGACCCGCTCCAGCGGCACCGAGAGGACGGCCGAGGCGATCCGCCGGACCAGGGTGGCCGAGCCGCTGCCCTGGTCCGGGGTGCCGTAGAGGGCCTCGATGCGGCCGTCCGGGAGCAGGTGGAAGGCGATCTCGGTCTTGCCCTGGCCCACGTGGCGGGAGCGCAGGGCGATCCCGCGCCCGTGGTTGGGTGGCAGCGCCCGCTGGCCCCAGTTGGTCTCGCGCCGCAGCGCCTCCAGCACCGCTACGGCGCGCGGGTTGCGGACCGGGTGTCCAGCCGGGCTGGTATCGCCCTCGCGCAGCGCGTTGAGCAGACGGAACTCCAGCGGGTCCATGCCCAGCGAGCGGGCGATGTGCTCCACGTGCCCTTCGCCCGCGAGCGCCAATTGAGCGGCGCCCGGCGCCCGCATGTTGCCGGAGGGGACGGTGTTGGTGTAGACGACGAACGTCTCCAGGCGAGTGTTGGGGATGTTGTAGACCTCGAGCGCGTCCCAGCCGGGCAGCAGGAGCCCATGCGCGGGCTTGGCGCCACCGTACGCGCCGCCGTTGAAGTAGGCGCGCGTCTGGTGGGCGACGATGCGCCCGACGCGGGCCACGCCCGTGCGCAGGTAGAACCTGGCCGAGTGGCGCGGATTGGCGGACAGCAGCTCGTCGGCGTAGCTCATGAGCGCCTTGACCGGGCGCCCGCTCGCCTGGGCCAGGAAGTAGCAGGCGAAGTCCTCGATCGAGTTGCCCTTGCCGCCGAAGTCGGCGCCAATGAAGCGGCTATCGACTTCGATGCGCTCTTCGGGCAGGCCACTGACCAGGGCGAGCTGGCGCCGCAGGCCGAACGGGGCCTTGTTGGTGGTCCTGACCCGCACGAGGCCATCCGATCCGATCCAGACCACGCAGGCGTGGGGCTCCAGGTAGCCCTGGTGCTGGCGCGGAGCCGTGTACACGTCTTCGAACACGCGGTCGGCCTGCGCGAACGCCCGCTCGATGTCCAGGTCGCCTTTCTGGTCGAGGTGGTAGCCCTGCAGGTTCAGGTGCGGCCGGGGCGGGCGCTGCCCCGCCCAGTAGTAGTAGCCAGAGGGGTCCGGGTGCAGGATCGGCGCGCCCTCGGCCAGCGCCGCCTCCGGATCGAAGACCGCGGGCAACTCCTCGTACTGGACCTCGATCAGGCCGATCGCTGCCTCGGCGAGCTCGGGGCTCTCGGCCGCGACCGCGGCCACCCGCTCGCCCACGTACCACACCTGCTCGTGGGCGAGCACGGGCCAGTCGCAGAGCTGCCGGCCAAAGCGTCGAAGCCCAATGTCCGCGCCGGCCAGCACCGCGTGGACGCCCGGCAGCGCTTTCGCCGCCGAGGTGTCGATCGAGACGATGCGCGCGTGGGGGACCGGACTGAGCAGGAACTCGGCCCACAGCATGCCCGGCAAGAGCAGATCGGCCGTGTAGCGCGCCTGCCCGGCCACCTTCAAGGGCCCCTCAACGCGGACTTCGGGACTTTCGAGCGCGCTGGCAATCTCGGGCGAACGGTGCATCCAGCCCTGGGCGGCGGTTGAGCTACTCACGCCTTGGCTCCTTTGCGAGAGAGTGGCGATGGAGCCCCTATGGTACTACGAGTGGGGGTGTCCGGGAGGGGTGAAGGAGGGAAGGCGGCGCGCATGCGGAAAGAGTTCGTTCACCAGGCTCTCAGAAAGGGAAACCATCGACTCTTGCACCGCGATGGTCCGAGCCGGCGATGAGCCCAGAATCACTCTGGCGCCACATCTCGAGGCAAAGACCGCCAAACGTCCAATACGACCCGCGGCAGGGTCAGGCGCAGTCGGCAAAGAATCGGCAACGTCTCCTTGAGCTTGCCGAGCAGCGCACGGTACTGTGCCCCCTGCTCGGCAGTCATCGTCCCCGCCCGGTAGACCTGATCGAGCCCTTCAAGGCGGGCCATCAGCTCATGCCACTCCAGATACCACGTGTCGCGCTCGAGATCGGGCATCTCCTCCCACCGAGCAGCCAGCTCAGGCAGCCATTCGACCTCAGCGGTGATCTCCCGTAGCCGAATGGCAGTGCGGGTATTCATGTCGGTCGTCTGAGCCATCGCACTTGCTCCCTGCGAGAGTCGGCGGTGAGGTAGTTGATCCCGTTCTGCGGCTGGAAAGCCGTGATCCAGTAGCCAGCCCCAACTCCCTCGATGCCATATTCTACCATGACCCATTCGTGGCCCCCGGGCCCACGGAGTCGGCCAGACCGACGCATTACCGTCAGGTGCCACGAGTGGCGGCTCCATCTGCTGGTAGCAACGCCACTCAATGGATCGAGAATCACCTCGCGCAAGCTCTGCAGATACTCGTCAAGCGACATTCTCGGCGGCCACTCCTGCCCGTCAACCACGTGCCGGAGGTAATGCACCTCAGCCGGTAGCAGGTAGTCGGTGCGCCCGCGCACGCGCCCCTGCCAGACCTTCCCTTCGACTCGGCCACCAACCAGGACAGGCCTCGGGCTGAACCCCGCCCGGGCCACCTGATCGAGCGCCTGTCGCAGCTCGTCGGGTGTCAGTGTCCGCGCCCCGGTCGCCGCCTCCAGCATGAGACCACTTTCCAAACTGCAGAGACACAGAAATGCCGAACTGCACTCGTCGGCCTCACCTAATGTGCTTCAGGTAATTCAGGTAAGGGCAACGGTAGTCCCAGCCCGCGCCGGGACTGGGCAAATGGCCGTCTGCGACCGCAATCGCCTTACCTTCTTTTCCTGAAGCTCAATAGCTCTTCCTGACGAATACCTGGAACGACCCGGCATCCGGATTCGGCGGCTCGTATTCTGTTGCTAGAATCTCTCGAAGCTCCGGGAAGCTCGAAAGGTTGAGCAGCAGCGCCCCGGACGGATCGGTCTGCCCGGCCCACGGGTCCACGACAATGGCCGCGGGCTTGTTCCTGGCGATGTCGGCCAGCAGCTCCAGCCGATGCTGGGCGGTGGTGGGCGCCTGGGCCCACACGTGGCTCACAGCCACACCGTGGACGTAGCGGCTCGCAGGCACCCGGCCTGCGAGCACGTAGATGTGCGAGGCCTCGCCCCAAACCAGGAGCGTGCCCGGCGGTACCTGTCGGACCGCCCAGGCGGCTCGCTCGGCTTCGCTGGGCACCCAGTGGACTGCCCGCTCGTAGAGAGCACGCAGGCCGAAGTGGACCGGGGCCGAGATGGAAAGGCTGAAGACCATCGCCAGGCTGGCGACCAGCCACGCGCGCTGGGCCGTGACGCGACGGCTCGATCCGCCCTCTTGCGCCCACGCGGCGCGTTGCCACAGCCGCCCCAGACCGTGGGCCGCCAGGAGCGCGAAGCTCGGCACGAGCTGGACGTAGTAGTAGGGGAAGAATCGACCGCCGCCCATGGCCACCGCGGCCGCATCGCCCAGGGCCCACAGGCACAGCAGCCGAGCCGCCTGGCTCTGTCGCACACGCGGCACGAACTGCGCCACCCCCACCAGGGCCAGCAGCCAGAGCAGGCCCTGGGAGTCCCGGAAGAGCTGCCACGAGTTGGAGCTCGCAGCAGCCAGGAATGGCGCGACCGCGCCCTGGACGTAGTCCCAACCAAATCCAAAGACGGCGTAGAGCATCTCGTCCAGCGCGCCGTTGGCAGCCAGGTAGAGCGCGATTGGCAGCGTCACCGCCAGCGCCCCGACTCCAAGCCAGGTGATGTCTCTGGCCAGCACGGCCACGCGCCGGCGGTGCATCGACGCCGCGCGCAGCGCCAGCAGGACCAGCATGCTCGCTCCGGCCGCGATCGCCGTCTGCTTGAACAGAAAGGCGAGCCCAAGACAGACGCCGGACAGGGCCAGCAATCTGGGCTGGCCGCGTTGCACCGCGTGCCAGAGCACGACGTAGGCAAGCGCCTCGGGCAGCAGCATCAGCAGCTCGGGCTTGCCTCCGCCATGGCTGAGTGGCCGCTGGACCGCGAACACGAGGCACAGCGCCGCGGCCAGGGCGCCCTGGGCCGTGCTGCCCAGGATGGTCCGTCCGGCGGCAAAGACAGCCACGGCGACGCCAAGAGTGAACAGCGCGTCGAGCGCCATGACGCCGAGGTATCCGCACGAAACCCCAATCGCGTCCGGTGGCACGTACAGGAACGCGGGGGTGCAGTCACTCGTCGCGGCAGGAAACCACGCCAGCACGGCGGCGTACGTGTAGTACAGCCCCGGCGGCTTGTTGTCCCAGACGTCGCGGTAGGGCATCTGCCCGCGCAAGATGGCGATGCCCTCGAGGCTGAACATCCCCTGGTCCGGGCCGTAGGAGATGAGCAGGTCGCTCAGCTTGGCGCTGGCCACCCAGGCAGCCAGTCCGGCGACCACCACACCCAGGGCGGCGAGGCGCAGGAGCGAGGGGCGCGCCCCGGCCGTGGCACGCCGACCCACAGGTTGGGATCTGGCCAGCGCGACCATCCTTATCCCCTCACTGGCTCCTTCAGGGAGAGTCGTACCTGGGCGAACATGGTACTGGTTTCTGGTGCGAAATGCCTCACCGGTTCGCTCCCCAGGATTCATTGACAGTGCCGCACGTGGCGACTACACTCCGCTGCACCACCGGCGGGGCGGTGGTTGTTCTCTCCAGGCATGGGGGTATCGCCATCCTGGCAAAGCCTGCCCTCGTAGACTCTGTTTCCGAGCGCTCAGTCGGGCGCGTGAAAACCGCGCTGCTGGTGGCGGCGTGGATTGGACTGGCTGCGGCGGTGGTCGCGCTCAAGCTCTCCGAAGCCGCGCTGCCGATCGGGAGCGACCAGGGTCTGTACACGTATATTGGCCAGGCAATCCTGCACGGCCGCGTGCCCTATCGGGATTACCTTGACCCGAAGCCACCGGGCGTCTTCTACCTGCGAGCGGCGGTGCTCGCGCCAGCACCGCAGGATTGGAACACGCAGTGCCTGTCCGGACCGCTCCACGCTTCCTGCCCGTGGCTTGCCCTCCAGGCAGCGGACTACCTCTACACGCTGCTGTTTGCCGCCGCCCTGGCGCTGGTGGGCAGAGCCGCTGGGTTCACTCGCTCGGCCGCGTTCCTGGCCGCCGCCCTGGGCGCACTCTCCATCAGTCTCGTGCGGCTGAGCCAGGAGGGGCTGACGCCTGAGAAGCTCGTCGTCCTGCCGGCCGCGCTGGCCGTACTCTGCGCGCTGCGCGGCGTGAAGGGAGCACCCGCGTGGTGGCTGGGCGCTGGCAGCGCGGTCGCCGCCGCGACGCTCATGAAGCAGCCAGGGGCAACCGTCCTGCTGCCCGTTGTCCTGCTAGGACTGCTCGCGCCAGCCAGGACCGTCCACGGTGGTCTCGTCCGTCTCGGATTGGTCGCAGTCGGCCTCGCTGCCCCCCTCCTGCTGGTAGCGGCGCTGCTCCAAGCGCAGGGGGCGCTTCTCCCACTGGTCGAGCACTCGTTCCTGCTCAACTTCCGTCGTCTCGGCGTGCCGTCCACTCTTGGAGGCTTTGGCGGCGAAACCGCTCTCAGCGACGCATGGCATGTCTTTCGAGACGGGCTGGCGCCGTTCTGGGTACTCGGGGGGGTGGGCATCCTGGTCGCGCTCCGCCGCCCGTGGAGCTTCCTGGTCGCTCTCGCCGCCTGGGCACTGATCGACACTGCGCTGCTGGCTCGCTTGCGGGAGTACGTGCAGCTCAGCCCGAGCTACGCGCTGCTCGGCGGTTGGGTCCTGCACCGTCTCTGGCTTGGCGCGGGACAGCCACCCCATTTCGGACTCGACAGCAGATTGGCAGCCCGCACGCTCCTCGCCACCTGGCTTGGTGCCTTGCTCGTGCTGAGCGCTGGTTACCAGGGTTCGGTGGTGATGCGTGCGATCAACGACCGAGGAGTCCACGATTTCATCCGCTCGCCGGAGGAGTGGGTTGCTGACAGAGTGCAACAACTGCCAGCCGGTCCGCTGTTCGTCTGGGGCAACGCGGCCCAGATCTATCTGCACGCCGATCGGCTGCCTGCCTCGCGCTACTTGAATGTGGTTGGGCTCGGGGCCGATTCGTTTACCGGCGAGGAGGCGCGCAGCACCTTGCTGTCCGACCTGTACCAGACGCCACCCGCCACCATCGTGGTCGACCCAAAGACGGAGGACCCCAGGGAAGACCTGGCGCTCAGCCGGTTCCCGGCACTCCAGAGGCTTCTGCAGACCGCCTACTCGCCCCTGCCGGTACCCGATTACTTCTACGGCTGGGCAATCTACGTGCGCCGCACTGGCAGCTAACCCGCTCCTCTGCCTTCTTCCCGCCCGCTCGGCTACAGTAGAGGGCGCGCAGGGCGAAGTGGACCTGGGCCGAGGCAGTATCAAAACGTGAGGGCCCCCCCCCACACGGACAAGCGCTTGACAGGTTCCTCCGCGCAGCCTACAGTGGGCAAGCCAGCCGTCTCGGAGCCCGGGATGGGAGGACGCGGGGGCGGGGCGGACACGCAGGTCCACCCCCCACGCCGACTGCCTCCTGGCCGCTGGCCACTGATCACTCACAGGGAGAGAACATGGCAAGGCTGGCTCTGGAGTTGGAGGGACTGGCGGGGGAGGGCTTCGCTCCGGCGGAGGTGCCCGCGTACGACCTGGTGGAGCTCAAGCAGCGCAGGTGGGACTGGGACCGAGTGGTGAAGGGCTCCCACCTGATGAACTGCGCGTACCAGCAGGCCTGCAACTTCAATCTGTACGTCAAGGACGGGGTGGTGCTGCGCGAGGAGCAGGTGG
>JACQUR010000318.1 GCA_016210245.1 Chloroflexota bacterium | reverse complement strand
GCCAGCGCGCCGCGCAGGGCCGCGACCACCACGAGCAGAGCGAGCGAGACGGCGCCCAGCGGCCCCTGCTCCAGGTAGGCCTGGAGGAACATGTTGTGGGCGTAGACCATCGTCTCCGGGCTGGGGGTGACGCCGTAGGAGACGATGCCGTTGAGCGGCGCCTGCATGCCCAGCCCCAGCCCGGTGAAGCCGTAGTCGCCCAGCATGGCCAGCAGGTCGCGCCAGAAGACCACCCGCCCGGAGAGGGTCAGGTCGAACGGCTTGTCGACGAGCCCGCCCAGGGTGGGGGTGAGAGCGAGCGCGAGCAGCCCTGCCGCCAGCACGAGCGGGCGCGTGAGGCGTGCAGGCAGGCGCGGAATCATCGTCCGTGGGGGGGGAGCTGCTGTCCTGAAGGGCAGGCCTGGCTCTCGAGGTCCGCCCTTCAGGGCGGCAGTCTCAACCAGGGGGCCTGCCGCCCTGAAGGGCGGGCCTGACTCCCGAGGTCCGCCCTTCAGGGCGGCAGCCTCCCCGCCCGGCTGCGTGGAGAGCGCCAGCGCCAGGGCCGCGCCGATCAGGCCCGCCAGGCTGCCCCGCCCGCCGGTGGCCAGCACCAGCAGGGCGAACAGCCCGACCAGCACCAGCGCGCCGAGACGCTGCCAGCGCCACGCGGCCTGCGCCAGTTCCGAGTCCTGAGTCCTGAGTCCTGAGTCCTGAGTGGAAGTCCGGGGCTCAGGACTCAGGACTTTCAACTCAGGACTGGCAAGCAGCAGCCCCGCGACGACGACCAGCAGGCCCAGGTCGCCCAGGCCGTTGTAGTTGACGATGAAGCGGGTGTTGGTCTCCATGACGGGCTCGCTCAGGGGCGGCACCAGCCGGGCCCAGTCGAGCAGCGGGGCCAGCAGGCGACCGAGCGGGCCGCGGACCACCTGGCCCTGGGTCAGCAGCACCACCGCCACGGCTCCGAATACCCCGCCGCCCAGCGCGGCCCACAGGGCCACCAGGCAGCCGCGCTCGGTTCGCAGGTGGGGCAGCAGGGCGTAGTACACCCCCACGCCCGCCACGATCCCCCACCAGCGGATACTCGCCGTCAGCGGGTCGGAGGTCAGGGCCAGGCCGAGCGCCGCGCTGGCCACGAACAGCCCGAGTGGCACATCCAGGGGCAACCCTTCGACCCTGCGCCGCCACCGTGCCGCCGCGCGCAGGGCGAACGGCAGCGCGAGCAGGGCCAGCCCGGGGCCGAGCAGCGGATTGGGCTGCGTGAGCAGGATGGCCGCGCCGGCCAGCGTAGCGCCAGGCTCGATTGTGGATGATGTATGGTGGATCGCGGATTTCAAGTGTCTGATTGGTCTCGCCCTCGCGACACGGCTGAGAAGTGTAGCGCGGGGGCTTGTCCCCCGCCACCCCGAGAGACGAGGGACGTAGGGGCAGGCCCCTGTGCCTGCCCTCTTGTCCCCTGCCACCCCGAGAGACGAGGGACGTAGGGGCAGGCCCCTGTGCCTGCCCTCTTGTCCCCCGCCACCCCGAGAGACGAGGGACGTAGGGGCAGGCCCCTGTGCCTGCCCCCGCGCTACACCCTGTTGACCCTCTGCCGATCGACAAGTATACTCCCGCAGCGTTGTGTGTCAGGACTGAGGACTGAGCGATGAGGACTGAGTGACTCAGTCCTCATCGCTCAGTCCTCAGTCCTGAGAGAGGTCCCCTTGTCCCGCCGCACCAAAGTGCTCCGCATCATCACGCGCCTGAACATCGGCGGGCCGGCCATCCACACCATCCTGCTCACCGAACAGCTCGACCCCGCTCGCTTCGAGAGCCTGCTGGTCGCCGGGTCGACCACCCCGACCGAGGGTGACATGCTCCACCTGGCGCGGCGCAAGCACGTCGCACCCCACGCGGTTGCGGAGCTGGGCCGCGAGTTGAACGCCCGGGACGACCTGGTGGCGCTCCAGAAGCTGTACCAGCTCATGCGCCGGGAACGGCCGCAGATCGTACACACCCACATGGCCAAGGCGGGCACCCTGGGACGCCTGGCCGCACGGCTCGCCCGAGTGCCGGTGGTCGTCCATACCTACCACGGACACGTGTTCCATAGCTACTTCAGCCGGCCGAAGACGGCGCTGTTCCTGGCTATCGAGCGTGTCCTGGCCCGGGCGACCGACCGCCTGGTGGTGGTCGGCGAGCAGCAGCGCCGCGAGATCGCGGCGTATCGGATCGCGCCGCTGCACAAGCTGGTGGCCATTCCCCTGGGGCTGGAGCTGGAGCCATTTCTGGCAGTGCAGGGCCCCTCGGGACACCTGCGCGCCGAGCTCGGGCTGGGCGCCGCGACACCTCTGGTGGGCATCGTCGCCCGCCTGGTGCCGATCAAGGCCCACGAGGACTTCCTGGCAGCGGCGGCAAGGGTTCGCGCAGCACTGCCAGAGGCGCGCTTCGTGGTCCTGGGCGATGGCGAGCGGCGGCAGGAGCTGGAGGCGCTGGCGAAACAACTCGGGCTGGGAGCGGCTGTTCGGTTCCTGGGCTGGCGGCAGGACCTGCCGGACCTGTACGCTGACCTGGACGTGGTTGCGCTCAGCTCGCTCAACGAGGGCTCGCCGGTGGCGCTGATCGAGGCCATGGCCGCGGGACGGGCGGTAGCGGCGACGAACGTTGGGGGCGTGGGCGAGGTAGTGAAGGACGAGGTCACGGGGCTCACCGTGCCGCCGCGATCGCCGGAGCGCCTGGCCGAGGCCATGGTGCGGCTGCTGCGCGACCCCGCTTTGCGCGCCAGGCTGGGAACGGCCGCGCGGATCGAGGTGTATCCCCGCCATTCCGTGCGGCGCCTGTGCGCAGATGTGGCGAACCTGTACGTTGAGACGCTGGCGGCCAGGGGCATCCTATGCTGAGTCGACAGTCGACAGTCGACAGTCGACAGTCGAAAGGGGCGCTGGTGGTTCGTGAATCATCTTCTGGGGGAGAGCACCCCTCGAACGACGCTTGACAGACCACGGGCAGAGTTTGGACCCTGAACTTGGTTGAGGAGCGGAGGCAAGGCGTGGTAAAGGCCCTGGTAACGGGCGGGGCTGGGTTCATCGGCTCCCACCTGTGCGAAGCGTTGATCGCCCGCGGCGATGAGGTCGTCGTCCTGGACGACCTCTCAACCGGCAGCCGGGACAACCTGGCGTCCCTGCTCGACCATCCCCGGCTGCACTTCGTCGAAGGCTCCGTGCTCGACGAGCCGCTGCTGGGCGACCTGATGGCCGGGTGCGAGCGTATCTACCACCTGGCCGCGGCGGTCGGGGTCACGTTGATCCTGGAGCACCCGCTCCGCTCGCTCGAGACCAACGTGCGGGGCACCGAGGCCGTGCTGCGCCGGGCCTGCCGCCTCGGCTGCACGGTCCTGCTCGCCTCGACCTCCGAGGTGTACGGCAAGAACGACGGCGGCCCCCTGGGCGAGGACGACGATCGCATCCTCGGCTCGACCAGGCTGTCGCGCTGGTTCTACAGCAGCGCCAAGGCGATCGACGAGTCCTTCGCCCTGGCCTACTGGCAGGAGCGCAAGCTGCCGGCGGTGATCGTGCGCTTCTTCAATACCATCGGGCCCCGCCAGACGGGGCGCTACGGGATGGTGGTGCCGCGCTTCATCCGCCAGGCGCTGCGCGGAGAACCGCTCACGGTCTACGGGGACGGCGCCCAGACCCGCTGCTTCACCTACGTGGACGACGTCGTCCGCGCGGTGATCGCGCTCGCCGACACGCCCGAGGCGGTGGGCGAGGTGTTCAACATCGGCCAGCCGCGGGAGATCAGCATCCTGGACCTGGCGCGCCGGGTGATCGAGCTGGCCGGCAGCTCGTCGCCCATCCAACTGGTGCCCTACCAGGAGGCCTACGGT
>JACQUR010000317.1 GCA_016210245.1 Chloroflexota bacterium | reverse complement strand
GGGCTGGGGGCTGGGGGCTGGGAGCTGGGGAGACGCGAGGACACGGAGACGCGGGGACACGGAGACACGGGGTCCTTCGACAGGCTCAGGATGAGCGGGGGATGTGGAGATACCAGACGAGACGCCGCTCGCCGCATCGGTGCCCTCTGACTGCTGATTGCTGGCTGCTGGCCACTGGGCACCATCAAACCACCTCGGCCGCGATGGTATACCGGCGGGGGCGGGGCGTCAAATCCACGTTCCGAGCGACGCGCCAACTCCCCTCAAACCTGGACGGTGGGAATGGCCGCGCTGAACCGTGCGATGTCCTGGGGATCGCTGGTGAGCACCCTGCGCGCCCATTCGCGATGCTCGTCGGCGATGACCACCTCCCCCGTCTCGATCCAGCGACGGACGAGTTGATCCAGTTCGTCCTCCTGCTGCAAGAGGTCACGCTCCAGGGCACGAGTGACGACCGCGCTGACAGAAGGGGCCTCGCCGGCGGCGACCTTCTCCTGGACAGCCTGGGCGAGATGGAACGGCACGGTGATGGATAGCTTGACGTGCTTCTCCGAGCGCGGAGGCGGTTTGGTGGACGAAGCGACCATCATTCGATCCTACTGCTATCCTACCCCGATGCTACCACGCCGGAAGTCCTGGTTCAAGGGTTACCGGAGAGCTGCAAGCCTTTAGCAGCCGTTCCTCAGCCACTTCGGCAGCGTGCTCAGGTTGAGGCTGTGGAATCGTCCGCTGTACGAGTCGCCCCGCCCCTGCGGGTCGCAATCGCGGTCCGAATGGCCTCGGTGTCTGCGAACGTGGAGAGATACACCTGGTCCGCGCGGGCGCGTCGTCTGGCATCGTCGGTGAAGCCGCTGTCGGCAACGATCCAGACGGGTCCCGGCTCCATCCCATGCGCGTGTCGAATGAATGCCGCCTTTCGTGCCACCAGCGCCACGTCGCTTGCGCCCAGTGGGCGGCCGCGCCGACGAACCTCACCGAGCCAAACCGTATCGGTTCCGAAACAGAGGTCCAGTTCGACCTCGCAGGGCTTCCCGAGCACGTCGCCAGTGTGGTCCTCGGCGACGATGCGCTGGACATCGTCCACGTGTGGAAGCGTCACGTGGCCGCCACTCACTCCGAAGCGGCGCCCATCCATACGCTGCCCAGCGAACTGGCGGCAGAGGTCGCGCATGTAGCCTTCGCTCAACGTCCCGTGCAGCTCGCGCTCGCGCAGATACGCCTCCTGGTAGACCGAGGCCGCACGGCGCGCTGCCTCGCCGGTGAGCGGCGCGGCGAGGCCGGCCAGCGGCTCGCTGGCGTTGGCGATCCAGTAGCGGAAGACTGGGTCGGCAAAGACGTACCGACGCTGGTCTCGCTCCTCCAGCATGCCGAGCCAGATCAAGTCCTGGACGTAGCGATAGACGAGCGATGGTGCCGCAAGCCGGGCGTCCTCCGCCAGTTGCGCTAGCGTCCCTGGCTCACTCGAGGCCAGGGCCTGGAGGATGCCACGCAGCGCGGGGGCACGCGCGTCGAGACTGTCGAACATCTCCCGGCAGGCCAGCCAGATAGGTCTGTCCGGCCGCTGAGTAGCATCCAGGAAGGCAGCGTCGACGTGAGTCGCGGAAACCAACGACTCGAGACGGAGTGCGGTGAGGGCGGCTTCTCGACAGGTGACGTCTGCGTAGAAGGGATGCCCCTGCGTCAGGCGGTACACCCGTGCCACGGCGCTGTCTGTGGCGTCCACGCCCAGCTCTGCCCACACCCCCGTGGCCAACTGCGCGCAATCGCCCGGGTCGAAGCGATGCAGCAGGTGCTCGTCGAAGCGTCCCATGAGCGGCCCCTCACCAAGGATGCGGCGCAGGAGGCGTACCCCGGAACCCGTGACCACCCAGCCGACGTGCGGACGGCCCTCGACCAGCGCCCGGACGACCTGGAGCAGGCGCTGCTGAGCAGCTTCTCCGGCTGAGCGACCGCTGCCTCCAAAAGGTCGGTAGACGGCAAGATCGAGGAGGTGCTGGAACTCGTCGGCGAGGACCAGCAGAGGGCTGTTCAGCGTAGCGCCCACCTCCGCGGGGAAGCTCACCGCGGCCGAAAAGACCTGCTGCCCATCGAAGCGGCGCACCTGGGCGAGGGGGAGGCTTCGCTGGACGAGCGCAGCAACCTCGCGCCCGTGCGTGGCGGCCTCTGCCACGATCTCAATCGGGCCGGCCATCTTTGGCAACGGCGGATGTCCGGCGCGACGAGCGAGGCCATCGATGGTGGCGCGCATAATGGCGAGGAGAAAGCCCTGCAAGGTCGTGCTCGCCTCGTCGACCTGGACCGCCACGATGGTGTGCTCGGGATGAGTCTCTACGAAGCGCGACAGGAGTCGGCTCTTGCCGATGCGCCGGACCCCGGTGAAGGCGAGGTGGCGTGCGATGGGCCCACGAGCCACCGCCTCCGCGAAGCGGCTCAGGCGATCGAGCTCGTCGCGGCGGTTGACAAAGACCACGTTCCCACTCACCCCCGTACGCCGAGATTCTCATTAATGATTATCTCATTAATGAGAAAGGGAGAGCCGCTCCACGGCGTACGGCACAATGGGTCGGACGGCGCACGGCGCTGCTTCCCTGCAAGACCGAGGGGATACTGGCGGCAGCACCGAGTAAGGGCGTGGCTCGGGGGACGCGAGAGGCCCGCCCACGCGGGCGAGCCCCTCGCCATCTACCCCGGTCGGCTTGGGACCAGGAAGGAAGCCCCGGCCAGGGCAGGGCTCAGCTTGCTGTTGCCGCTACCTGCGCCCAGCAGCGCTCCAGGTCGGCGCCGTTGGCCACCAGGCCGAAGTGGCGCTCGATGTTGCGCAGCGTGGCCCGGTGCAGCTCCTGGTCGGTGGTGGCGCAGCAGTCGCCCGCCACCACCAGGTAGAAGTCGCGCATGTGAGCCGCGCGAGCGGTCGACTCGACGCACACGTTCGTAGCCGTGCCGGTGCAGATGACCGTGCGGATGCCGCGGGCGCGCAGCAGGAACTCGAGGCTGGTGCCCAGAAAGGAGTCGTAGCGGAACTTGTTCAGCACGTACTCGCCCTCCCGCGGCTCGACCCCATACCACTCGGCGCCCCAGGTCTCGGCCAGCGCCGAGCGCTCGGCCCCCCGCTGCCCGGTCCGCTCGCAGCGCTCGAGCCAGGCCTCGC
>JACQUR010000302.1 GCA_016210245.1 Chloroflexota bacterium | reverse complement strand
GGGGCGGCGGGCAGACCGGGCCGTCTGCCCCTACGGCTCAGCGACCGCCGGCACAGAAACTGGTCACACCCCCCGGCGCGGCGGTGTATCGGCAAGTGGTGTAAGATAGAACAGGAGTTCCGAGAGAGGCAGACGATGGCCCGGGTGCATAATGGAGCCGTGCTCATCCACCTGGCCGCGGAGATGGGCTGGAAGCTCAGCGATGCCGAGGAGGTGGCGCTGGTAGCGCTGGACTGGATCGCCTTCGAAGGCTCGCTGCAGGACCTGCAAGAACGTGAGTTCCGAGACCTGGTAGACTTTGCCGTGCGCGCGGCCAGAGGGGCGGAGGACCGCTCCTGATCCAGCGCCGATGCGGGCTGGAGGTTGAAGCGGGTTGGAGGTTGGATCCAACCTCCAACCTCCCTCCAACCTCCAACCCACATCGACCTCCAACCTTCGGAGTGGTGCCCGGTGCGGATGCGGTTCTCGGCCGAAGATGTGGCGCTGCTGCGCGGCGCAGAGGCGGTGCAGGGGGCTTTGCTGGGCCGCGAGCCCGACGCCTCGGCGCTGCGCGACGCCCTCATCCTGATGAAAGCTGGGCGCAAGCTGGGCGCGGCGCACGACGGCGGGACCGTGACGCTGGCCGAGGCCGAAACGGCGGCGCTCGCCGCGGCGATGCGCGCCAGCCTCGAGCAGGTCAAGCGTTACCACGAGCGCATCCTGGGCTGGCGGTCCCGCGAGCCACTGGCTCCCGAGCAGGTGGTGGTGGTGGAGCAGGCCTTCCCGTTCGCCCGGGGGAGCGCCTGGGAGACCTCGCGCCTGATCCGTGCCCTGCAGGCGCTGGCCGCTCGCCTGGAGGCGCCCCCCTCCCCCTCCTGAGCCCGCCCCGCTTTTGCCGCTTGCCACTACCCGTATGGTAGACTTGGCAGTGCTCTGCCGAGTCGACAGTCGACAGTCGACAGTCTGCTCGCCTCCTTTCGACTGTCGACTGTCGACTGTGGACTGTGGACTTGGTTCAGGAGGCAACCAGCATGGCCGAGGGACCGCTTCAGCACCCGTTCGCAGCCCCGCGCTCGGAAGGCGAGGATGGCCAGCAATGGGTAACTCTGCGGACAGCACCCAATCAGCTCACGGCTGAACTGTGGCGCGAGCTGCTGCTGAGCGAGGGGATCCCGGCTACCCTGGCGCCGGCCGACGCCGTCTCCTTCCTCGGTCTCTCCTCGACTCCATGCCGAGTCCTGGTGCCCGCGGCCTCTCGTGCCCAGGCTGAGCTGGTGCTGGACGGCGAAGATCGGATGCTCCAGGACGAGGAGCGCTAGGTGCCGCTGCCCAACCCCTTCCATCGTGAGCCGCGTAGTCTCACCCTGCCGGCCCAGCCGCAGCAGCAGGACCTGCCCGCCGACCTGTGGGTGCGGTGCGAGAACGAGCGCTGCCGCCAGCAGCTCTACGTCAAAGAGGTCGAGAAGAACTTCAAGGTCTGCCAGAAGTGCAACCACCACTTCCGCCTGTCCGCCCGCGAGCGCATCGCCTTGCTGGTGGACGAGGGCTCCTTCCAGGAGCACGACGCCGACCTCAAGCCGGCCGACCCGCTCGGCTTTGTGAGCCTGGGGCAGTCCTACCCCGATAAGCTGCACGAGGTGCAGCACAAGACCGGCTTGACCGAGGCGGCGGTGTGTGGCAGCGCGCGCCTGGCGGGCCTGCCGCTGGAGCTGGCCGTGCTGGACTTCGGGTTCCTGGGCGCGTCCATGGCCTCGGTGGTGGGCGAGAAGGTGACTCGGGCGGCGGAGCGGGCCATCGCGCGCCACGTGCCACTGGTCACGGTGAGCTGCTCCGGCGGGGCGCGGATGCACGAGGGCATCCTCTCGCTGATGCAGATGGCCAAGACCTCCGCCGCCGTGGCGCGGCTCCACGCCGCGCGGCTGCCATTGCTCTCGGTGCTGACCGATCCGACGACCGGCGGCGTAACCTCCAGCTTCGCCGGCCTGGGCGACGTGCTGATCGCGGAGCCGGGCGCGATCATCGGCTTCGCGGGCCCGCGCGTCATCGAGCAGGTCACCAAGCAGAAGCTGCCGCCGGACGCGCAGCGGGCCGAGTTCCTGCTGGAGCACGGCATGGTGGACCTGGTCGTCCACCGCCGCGACCTGCGGGCCACTCTGGCCAGGCTGCTGCGCCTGTACGGCGCGGCCGGACCCTCTCCCAATGGCCGACGCTGACGGGCGCATCCAGCTCCAGCCCCTGGATCAGCCTGGCGACCCGCCGGCCAGTGCGCTGTCCGCCTGGGAACGGGTGCTGCTGGCCCGCCACCCGCTGCGCCCCTACACCCTGGACTACGTGCGCCTGTGCTGCTCCGACTTCGTAGAGTTGCACGGCGACCGCCTGTTTGGCGACGACCCGGCCATCGTCGGTGGTCTGGCCAGCCTGGCCGGCGAGACGGTGATGCTGATCGGCCACCAGAAGGGGCGCGGCACCAAGGAGAACGTGGTGCGCCACTTTGGCATGGCCCGCCCCGAGGGGTACCGCAAGGCGCTGCGGCTCATGCGCCACGCCGAGCGCCTCGGCCTGCCGGTCGTCACCCTGGTCGATATCCCTGGCGCCGACCCCTCCCTGCAGTCCGAGGAGCGGGGCCAGGCGCTGGCCATCGCCGAGAACCTGGAGGCGATGGCCCACTTGCGCACGCCCATCCTGGCCACGATCATCGGCGAGGGCGGGAGCGGCGGCGCGCTGGCGATCGGGATGGGCGACCGGGTGCTGATGCTCGAGCACGCCATCTACTCGGTCGCCTCGCCCGAGGCGGCCGCCTCGATCCTCTGGCGGGACGCCGCCCGAGCGCCGGAAGCGGCGGAGGCGATGAAGATCACCGCCGAGCACCAGCTCCACTTCGGCGTGGTGGACGCCGTCATCCCCGAGCCCCCTGGAGGGGCTCACGCTGACCCCCCTGCCGCCGCCGCGGCGGTGCGCGAGGCGCTGTGCGAGCACCTGCGCGACCTGCGCCGCCGCTACGCCCGGGCCGAGGGATGGGACCTGGACGCGCTGCTGGAGGCGCGTTACCAGAAGTACCGCCGCCTCGGCGTCCTGGGCGCCTAGAGGACGGTTCACCACGGAGACACGGAGACACGGAGTCTTCTTGGAAAAAGCTCCGTGTCTCCGTGTCTCCGTGGTGAACGTGCCCTCACCAGCGCAGCCATGACGCGGAGGCTCCATCGGCGGGCTCCCCGGTCGGGGGCGCAGCATCAGGCTCCCCCGCCCCTCTCCTGACTCCCCCGTAGGCAGGGCCGAGTCACCTGAAGCATGGCGCCCAGCCGGGGGAGGCCCGTCCCTGTGGCGCCCGACCAGGCCGCGCGGACTGGCCGAGCTCAGGTACCCCCAACCCAGCAGAAGCACCGGTGGTCACCCGGATTTGGCATGACTCCTCTGCCGGACCAGCTTGTGCATTAACCCACAGCCGACCCGGCGCGCTTCCGCCTGGCGCAACCCAACCTGTTGGCCAACACGCCCGCGCCCGTACCTGAGGGCAACCGGTTCAGGGGCAGGGCCGGTGTTGGTGCAGGCGGCGTGCGCCTCCGAATTGCGCGCCGCACAGCCATCCTGCTGCAGTGTTCAACGTTCGTCCGCGCTGATACGTAACGCCGCCTGGGGGAGGATCCATGCTTGCTGCCATCATGCTCGCGGCGCTCGTCGGCTGCCTGGTCGGCCTCGTCGAGGCTGGACGCGTTGCCTTCGGTTGGCACCGCCCCGACCAGTTCATCCAGGTAGCCGGCTATGGCGTGTTGGTGAACGCGGCCATCTTCGCCGCGCTGGGCGCGCTGATCACCGCGCTCTGGGCGCTGGCCTGTCGGCTGCGGGGTGCTCCGCCCGAGACCAGGCAGTTGCTGCGACTCTGGCTGCCGGCCGGCTTCTTGCTGATGGCTGCGCTGGCAGTCGCCGGCGGACCGAGCAAGGGCGAGTCCGTGCTGAGTCCTGGACGCGGGCCGGCCATCGCGGTGCTTCTGCTCGGCGCAGCGAGCATGCGCCTGCTGTCCGTGCGCCTGCTCGCGTGGATCGGTCGCGGCCCCCTGGGCGGGCGGCCAGTCTTGCCGCTCACGCTCGCGGCCTGCCTCGGCCTGGCTGGGCTGGTGGTCGTCCAGGACCTGCGCGGCCACGGCCTCGACCTGGGCAACCCGATCCAGGCGACGCCGGTTCGCGCGGCTGCCGCCTCGGCGCCACGGCCCGTGGCGCCACGCGTGTTGCCCGTCGTACCAACCGACGTGCCGCCGTCCGAGCCGACGGACGTGCCAGCCTCCGAGCCGCCAGCACCCTCCGAGCCCGACGCCGCTTTGCCTGCCACCCCCTGGCCCGCCAGTTCGCCCACCGGCGCCCCGGCGCCAGCGCGGCGCCCGAACGTGCTTATCATCACGATCGACACCCTGCGCGCCGACCACCTCGGCATCTACGGCAACTCCAGGGTTTCCACCCCGGCCATGGACCGGCTCGGCCAGCAAGGGGTGGTGTTCCAGAACGCCATCGTCCAGCAGCCCAACACCAACGCCTCCCACGCCACCCTGTTCACCGGCGCCTACCCCAGCACCCACGGCGTGCGCGCCCACATGCTCGATACCTTGCGCGACCAGATGGTGCCGCTGGCCGAGCACGTGCGGGGCTTCGACTACACCACCGCGGGCATCTTTAGCTGGGTCAGCCTGGAGCCAGCCTACTCCGGCCTCGACCGCGGCTTCGACTCCTACGACGACGTCGCCGTGAACCTGCCCGCGTACCTGGCCAGCAAGCCTCTGCAGGCGCTGGCGGCTGGCTACAAGAAGGTCGTCCAGCGGCTGGCCCTGGCCCATCTGTTCGACCACGAGCTGGGCGCGGCCAAGCGGGTCGAGGAGGTGCTGGACGGCAAGGCGGACGTCACCACCGACGCCGCCATCCGCTGGCTCAACGAGCGCGGCCAGGAGCCGTTCTTCCTGTGGCTCCACTACTTCGACCCGCACTATCCCTACACGCCGCCCCCGCCCTTCGACAGCCTGTACGTCGAGCCGTGCGACTCCTGCCTCGACGGCAGCATGCAGACGGTCGACCTGATTCACGCGGGGCAACAGCCCAGCCCGGCGGAGGTGCAGCGGCTGATCGGCCTGTACGATGGCGAGATCGCCTTCACCGACCAGGAGCTTGGCCGCCTGCTGCAGGCGCTACAGGAGCTGGACCTGGCTGACGACACCCTGGTGGTGCTGACCGGCGACCATGGCGAGAGCTTCGGCGACCACGGCCTGTGGTTTCACGGCTATGGCCTCTACCAGACCGAGGTCCACGTGCCGTTGCTGATGCGCTACCCGCGGGCGCTGCCCGCCGGGACCAGCGTTCAAGAGCCGGTCGGAACGCTCGACGTGATGCCCACCATCCTCGAGCTGCTGCAACTGCCCAGCCCGGCCACGGTCGAGGGGCGCAGCCTGCTCCCGCTGGTGCGTGGGGAGGAGGCGGCTGGCTCGCGTGCGGTGATCACAGAGATAGACGAGCAGGACAGCCAGCTCTCGGTGGTGTGGCGCAAGTGGAAGCTGATCGTGGACACGGCCACCTGGCAGGCCCAGCTCTACGACCTGGAGCGCGATCCTGGCGAACGGGCCGACCTGGCCGCGGCGGAGCCCGAGGTGGTCGGCCAACTGCGCAAGGTGCTGGACGAGTGGACAAAGACGCACTGGTAGAGACCGAGGCGAAGGCGCCTTTGGCGGCCCGCGTGGCCGTCGCCCGCCCGGCCGCGCTGGCGCCCAGCGCGCGCCTGTTCCAGGGCGCGCTGGTGGGCTGTGTACTCTGGGCGACCGCCAGCCTGGCGCTGGGGATGGGCGGCCTGTGGGTGCAGGCCCGGGGCGACCTGGGCTGGGGCCAGCTTGAAGGCGGATTCCTGCTGGTGGCGCTGCTGTGTGCCGCCGGCAGCTACGTCCTGCGCCTGGCGCGCTGGCACCTGCTCGCCGCCCGCCTGGCGCCCCACCTCGACCTCAAGAGCGGCGCCATCTTTGGCGGCATCGGCTTTGCGCTCACCGTCACCCCGGGCCGGGCCGGCGAGGCGTTGAAGCTCTACCTGCTGCACCGCCGCTGCGGCGTCCCTCTGGCCGCCTCCGCGCCCATCCTGCTGGTGGAGAAGGCCACGGAGGGGCTCGGCTTCCTGGCCCTGGCTGCCCTGGGGGTGGCGCTGCTCAGCCAGCCACTGGCCGAGCTGGGCGCCGCACCCGGCTGGCTGAGCGCGGCGCAGGGCGGGGGACAAGCCCTGGGCGGGGGACAAGCCCCCGCGCTACTGGGGCCGCTGGGCCTCGGGCTGGGCCTCGGGCTGCTCGTCCTCGCTCGGGCCAGCCTGGGCCGTTGGGCGGGCCGAGCCCTGCGGGCTGTCGCCGCGCCCTGGGCCCGCCTGGTCCACCTGCGCGACCTGGCCTACGGCAGCGGCCGCCTGTTAGCCCCGCGCCCGGTGGCCGAGGCGCTGGTCGTGTCGGTGGGTGCCCGCCTGTGCGACGCGGCTGCGCTCTACTGGGTTGCGCGGGCCTTCGGGCTGGACCTCCCGCCCACGGAGGCGATGGCAGTGCTGGGCAGCGCGGGACTGGTGGGCGGCCTTTCCCTCCTGCCGGGCGGGGTAGGCGCGGTGGAGGTGACGATGGTTGGCTTGCTGGCGGCCCTGGGCCACGATCTCACGGGCATCCTCGGCCTGGTGCTGGTGACCCGGGTGCTCATCTTCTGGCAGTGGGTGGCATTGGGCCTGGGGCTGGCCGTCTGGCACGGCCTGGCGCGGGAGACGGCACCGTGAAGCTCTGCCTGGCCTCCATCCATCCCCGCCGCCTGAGCGGCCAGATCGAGAGCTTGATCGCCCTGGCCACCCACCTGGAGAGCCTCGGCCACCAGGTCGTGGTGGCCTCGGCCTTCGAGTCGGATGAGATCGGGGCGCTGGCCGACGATGGCGCGGCCAGCCTGCCGGCTAAGCTGCGGCGCCTCTGGCAGGCGATGCGCCAGGTCGAGCGCAGCGCTCAGGGAGCCGACCTGGTTCACCTCAACCTGCCCACCCCGGCCTTCGCCGTGCTGGCCGACCTCATCCGGGCCCGCACTGGCCTGCCGGTGGTGGTAGGCTTCGAAGCGCACCTGGCCGACCCCGTCCAGCTCGTCCGGGGGGGCTTCCTGGCGCGCGACCCGCACTTCTACCTGCCGCGCATCCTGATCAACAACGGCCTGGTCGCGCGCTGCGCCCCGTACCAGTGCGAGCGCTACGTCGTCAGCAGCCGGCTCCAGCGTGACGAGCTGCTCCGACTGGGCGTCGCTCCGGAGCGCCTGCAGGTGCTGGCCAACCTGTCGAACACGGCCAAGCTGGCCGAGGTGGGCCAGGCCCGGGCCCGCGCCCACCTCGGCCTGCCCGACGGCCCCCTGGTGGCCTACGTGGGCCACTTCCACCACGTGAAGGGCGCCGACGTGCTCGCCAGCGCCTTCGCCACCGTGCTGCGCACCCATCCCCAGGCGCGCCTGGCCCTCGCCTGGAGCGGGCTGGGAGAGCGGCGGCCGATCGAGCGCCTGCTCGACTGCCCGGGGGTCAGTGAGCGGGTGATCTGGCTGGGGGTGGTGGACGTGGGCGCGCTGCTGGCCGCGACCGATGTGCTGGCGCTGCCCTACCGGCTCACCATCGGCCAGAACGCTTTCCCCAACGTGGTCCTGGAGGCGCTCGCCGTGGGCGTGCCGCTGGTCACCAGCCGCCTGCCGCTCCTGGAGGAGCTGCTGCAGGAAGAAGAGACGGCGCTGCTCTGCCCGGCCGACGATCCGGCCAGCCTGGGGCAGGCCATCAGCCAGTTACTCTCCGACGCGCCGCGACGCGTCCGCATGCGCGCCCGCCAGCGTCGGCTGGCAGCGCGGCTGGAGCCGGCCAGCCTGGCCCAGCGGTACCACGAGCTCTACCTGGGGGTCCAACGTGGACAAGCGCACGTTCTACAGCCAGCTCCGAATCGCCCGTAGCTACGACCAGCTTCGCTTCGGCGGCTCGAGCGGCGCGCGGGTGAGCCAGCGCGAGCTGGCGCTGGTCGGCTCGCTGCTGCCCGACCTCCAGTTGCGAGTTCTGAGTGCTGAGTCCTCAGTGAGGACGAAAACCTCCACTCAGGACCCAGGACTCAGCACTCAGCACTCAGCACTCAGCACTCACCACTCACCACTCCAGCCCCGCGGCGGGCTGGCGCTCGACCTGGCCTGCGGCACCGGGCGCGCCCTCGGCCTGCTGGCCGGGCTCGGCTATCGGGTGGTGGGCCTGGATGGCTCGGCGGCGATGCTGGCCCGGGCGCGGGCGCAGGCCGACTCTCCGCTGGCGCGCGGGGACGCGTTCGCCCTGCCCTTCTCCGATAGCGTCTTCGACGCCGTGGTCGCGCTGCGGTTGGCGTTCCACTTCGCCGATCTCCAGGCGCTGCTGGCGGAGGTGGCGCGGGTCCTGGCGCCCGGCGGCAGCCTGGTGTTCGACACCTACCGCTGGAGCCCCCGCGCGCTCCTGGCGCTGGGTCGGCAGCACTGGGGAGAGCGCGTCTACGCGCACGCGGACCACGACGTGGTCCGCGCGCTGGGCCGGCTCGACCTGGCCGCTAGCGCCCGGCAGCGCTGCTTCCTGTTCTCGCCCTACCTCTACCGCCGTCTGCCCCTGCGCGCGGTCGAAGCCCTGGAGCGGCTGGAGCCCCGCGCGCCCGCCTGGGCGCTGGCGCGCACCTTCTGGCGAGCGACCTCCGTAGAATGATGAATGGTGAATGATGAATGGAGGCCTCCATTCATCATTCACCATTCATCCAGCCTGCAACCTTCAACCTGTAGCCCGGATCTCGTACAGGCTGCGGCCGTCCTGGTCGCGGATGGAGAGGAAGACCTCTGCCCCATCCGGCGTCGGGCGCACGTGGCCGCGGCCGTAGGTGAGTCCGGCGTTGTAGGTATAGCGCACTCCTGCTTGCCCGTACACGGGGCTGTTGTCGAGGGGGGTCTGGGCCAGCGGGCCGACGGTCACCTCGGTGATCCCCTCCGGGTGCTCCACCGCGGTCCCGTAGTGCATATCGCCGCTCAGAACCACCAGCCCGGTGATCCCGTTGGCGACCACGAAGCTCAGCAGACGGTCCCGCTCGAACCGAAAGCCCGACCAGTCATCCTCGCTGGCGTAGCGCAGCGGGCCGCTGGAGACCACGAACTTCAGCCGCGCGGGCGAGGCCTGCAGGCCGGCCAGCAACCAGTCCATCTGGGCCGACCCGAGCAGAGTCTTGGAGGGGCCGTCGGCCACGTCATCCGGGCTGCGGTACTGGCGGGTGTCCAGGATGAAGAACTCGGCCAGTTGGCCCCAGCGGAAGGAGCGGTACAGGCGCGTGGGGTCGTCGGGCTGGCGGCGGATGGGCCAGGCCTCCTGGAAAGCCTGGCGGCCGATCGGCATGCTCGGGAAGGTACTGTCGAAGTCGTCGCTGACCTCGTGGTCGTCCCAGATAGCCCACCAGGGCGTGGCGCGGGCGAAGGCCTGCAAGGACGAGTCGGAGAGGGTCTCCCAGTACTTGCGCCGGTAGTCGTCGAGCGAAGTGGCGGTCCAGACCTGGTCGGCATAGATGGTGTCGCCCAGCAGGATGTGGAAGTCGGGCTGGTCGCGCCGCATGGCATCGAAGATGGTGAACGGGCGGAAGTTCGCGCCCAGGTCACCCCCCCAGGTGAAGATCGCCTCGCCCGCGTCCGCCTCACTCGGAGCGGTGCGGAAGCTGCCCCGCAGCTCGGCCAGCAGGCCCCGCTCGGCAGCCCAGTTCAGCACCGCTCCAGGGTCGTCGCCGGGCCCGCCGGCCACCGCGGCGTAGTAGTAGCGGCTGGCGGGCTCCAACCCCTCGACCGGGAGCGAGGCGGCGAAGCCGGTCTCGGCGCTGGCCGGAGCCACGAGGTCCCGGCCAGCGCGCAGCTCGGGCGAGGTCGAGAGACGGAAGCACAGCACGCCCGGCCCGTCGGCCCGCGCCCAGAACACGGCGCTGCGCGCTCCCACGTCGCCGCAGGCCGGCCCCAGCGCCACCGCCCGAGCGGCGGCCGCGGCCGACAGCGGCTGGAGCGACGGCACACCCCAGGTCGCCAGGGCGCCGGCGCCGAGGCCGCCGGCCGCGAGTTGAAGAAACTGTCGCCGAGTAGGTGCCCATGAGGTGCCCCGCTGGTGGTTGCGCTCCATTCCCGCCTCCTGCCAAAAGGTGGGCAAGGATACCACAGCGGGCGGAGCGAGGCCAGGCTAGACATAACGCGAGCGGCGCTCTGCTGGCACGCGTATTGCCTTAATTCCGGCTATGCGCGTGGGTGCTGGTGGATTTCGGGGTGGGGAGAGCTCCGATCCCAGAATCGAGCAAGAGCCGCTAAGCACAGAGCAGAACTGGATTGGAAGGCGGCATACGAGCAATGCGGAACGGAAAGAGTCGCTGGCAAGCCCCCGAGCGTGATGGGCGCCCGATGGCGCTCGTCGTCGACGATGAGGTCGATCTCAATCGGTTCTTCGTCGAGCTGCTGCAGGACGAAGGCTACCAGACCGTGTCGGCTCGCACCGGGGAGGAGGCGCTCCGCCTGGCTGCGCTGTGCTCGCCCGACGTGGTGCTGCTCGACATGGTGCTGCCCGGCAAGGACGGGTTGGAGGTGGCCCGCAGCCTCAAGGCCGACCCCGACACCGCCCGGATCCCGCTGCTGGCCATCTCCTCCACACCCGAGGTGATCACGCCCTCCGACGCGCCGCTCTTCGCCGCCACCATCCCCAAGCCTTTCGACCTGGGGGCGCTGCTGCTGGTGCTGAGCCGCGCCCTGGGCAACTGAACCGGGCCAGAGGTCATGGCCACCTCCCGCCTCACCACGGTGGGCCTGCTCCGCGCGGCCGGCCCTGGCCAGATCGCCACCCCCTGCCGCCTGTCCGCCCAGCCCTGAACCGTCCCCGCCCTCCTCGGCCGCCGTTCATTGACGCCTCCCTCTCCCTGTGCCAGAATACGCCCGGCTGTTGCCTTCGCGGAGCGCGCGGGGCGTCTGGACCGGTGGCCTGTCCATCACCAGGATCAAGCGAGTGCCTGGCGTTCGCTTCCCGCACCGACCGTGGCAGCAGCGGGCTGCGTGCGCCACCAGGGACGGAGCGGAGGCACCGGAGCCCGTAGAGGTCGACTGACCCCAGGAGGTCAGGGAAGGTAGGAGGGAAGGGCGTGCCCCTCATCGATCGACTCAAGCACAAGCAAGCGAGCATCGGCATCATCGGCCTGGGGTATGCCGGCCTCCCGATGGCCGTGGAGATCGCCAGCGCCGGCTTCTCGGTGACCGGGTTCGACGTGGACGAGGCCAAGGTCGGGGCGATCAACGCCGGCCGCAGCCCCGTCTCCGACGTCGCCTCCGAGGCGGTCGCGGCCTTGAAGGAGCGAGGGCTGCTGCGCGCCAGCGGGAGCTTCGAGCCGCTGCGTAAGCTGGACGCAGCCATCATCTGCGTGCCCACGCCGCTGACCGCGGCCCGCGAGCCGGATCTGCGCTTCGTCGAGGCGGCCGCAGACTCGGTCGCCAAGCGCCTGCACCGGGAGATGCTGGTCGTGCTGCAGAGCACGTGCGCGCCCGGCACCACCCGCGCCGTGCTGCTGCCCCGCCTCCAGGCGACCGGCCTCCAGGTGGGCGTGGACTACCACCTCGTCTTCGCCCCGGAGCGCATCGATCCGGGCAACGTGCGCTTCAACGTGCGCAATACGCCCAAGCTGGTGGGCGGCGTGACCGAGCGCTGCACCGAGGCCGCCTGCGCCTTCTTCGCCCACTTCATCGACCAGGTCAAGCCGGTCGCCTCGCCCGACATCGCGGAGATGTCCAAGCTGGTCGAGAATACCTTTCGCTTCATCAACATCAGCTTCATCAACGAGATGGCGCTGCTGTGCGACCGCCTGGGGATCAACATCTGGGAGGTGATCGACGCGGCCTCCACCAAGCCCTTCGCCTTCCTGCCCCATTACCCCAGCCCAGGCGTGGGCGGCCACTGCATCCCGGTCGTCCCGCTGTACCTGGAGGCCATCGCCCGCGAGCACGGCATGGCCGCTCAGTTGATCGAGGTTTCGGCCCAGATCAACGACGAGATGCCGCGCATGATCGTGCGCAAGGTGCGCGAGGCGCTGGCCGAGCGCGGCCGGGAGCTGGCCGGGGCGCGGGTCCTGCTGCTGGGAGTGACGTACAAGGCCGACATCGCTGACACGCGCGAGTCGGCCGCGCTCCGCGTCCTGGAGGAGCTGGCGCGCCGCGGCGCGGAGGTGAGCTACCACGACCCGCTCATCGGCTCCGTCTCCGTCGCTGGCGAGCGGTACGAGTCCCAGCCGCTGCACCCCGAGGCGCTGCGGGCGCAGGACTGCGTGGTTATCCTGACACCCCACTCGAGCGTCGACTACCATGCTGTGGTCGAGCACGCGCCGCTGGTGGTGGACACGCGCAGCGGCCTCAAACCGCACCCCAGCCCCAAGGTGGTCAACGTCTGGCGCCCGGTGGCGACGCGCGTCCCGACGGTGGTGTGAGGGGGAGTGCAGATTTGAGATTTGAGAGTGTAGATTGAGGCAATCGGCGGTCACCATGTACGTTCCAGGCGGGAAGTAGAGCAGCAGATTTGAGAGTGCAGAGTGCAGATTGCCTCAATCTGCACTCTGCACTCTCAAATCTGCACTCCTCGTTGTGAGGCACCATGAGTGCAGGTACCACGTACGACCTTCGGCCGCTGGGCGTGAGCGACAGCGGGGCGCTGCTGGAGCTGCCCGAGACCTTCAACATGAGCACGGTGCTGCTGGACCGGCACCTGGAGGCCGGGTTTGGCGGCCGGCCGGCGGTGTTCTACGAGGGAGGCACCCTCAGTTACGATGCTCTCTCCCGCCTGGCCAATCGCGCCGGCAACGCCCTGCGCTCGCTCGGCCTGCGGCGCGAGGAGCGGGTGGTGCTCCTGCTTCCGGACTGTCCGGAGTTTCTGGCCGTCTTCCTGGGCGCCATGCGCCTGGGCGCGGTGCCCGTCCCGGTCAACACCGTCTCCAGCCCGGCCGACTACGCCTACTACCTGAACGACAGCCGAGCGGCCGTCGTGGTGGTCGACCAGGAGCTGCTGCCCCGCCTGGAGCCCATTCGCTCCGGCCTGCGCTCCCTCCGCTCGGTGGTGGTGCTGGGCGAGGCCCCGCCCGGCTGCGTGAGCCTGCAGGAGCTGCTGGCGCACAGCTCGGACGAGCTGGCGCCGGCCGGCACCCACCGCGACGAGCCCTCGTACTGGCTGTACAGCTCCGGCACCACGGGCCGCCCCAAGGGGGTCGTCCACCTGCACCACGACATGGTCTACTGCGTAGAGCCCTTCGCGCGGCACGGGCTGGGCCTGACGCCCGAGGATCGGACCTTCTCGGTCCCGCGCCTGTTCTTCTCCTACGGGCTGGTCAACTCGCTGTATATGCCGCTGTACGTCGGCGCCTCGGCCGTCCTGGCGCGCAAGCGCCCGGATCCGGCCGGGGTGCTGGAGGCGCTGGCCCGCTTTCGCCCGACCGTGTTCTGCTCGGTGCCCACCTTCTACGTGGCGCTGCTGCGATACCTGGAATCCCTGCCGAGTCCGCTGGACCTGGGTTCGCTGCGCCTGGCCATCAGCGGCGGCGAACCGCTGCCAGCGCCCCTGTGCGTGCGCTGGCAGGAGCGAACCGGGCTGGAGCTGCTGGACGTGGTTGGCTCCACCGAGGTCGGCTACATCTACATCTCCAATCGCCCCGGGCGCGTGCGGCCCGGCGCCAGCGGCGAGCTGGTCCCGGGCTACGAGGCGCGGGTGGTGGACGAGGACGAGCAGCCGGTCCCCCGCGGCACGGTGGGCGACCTGTGGATCAAAGGCGAGAGCGTCGCCGCCTGCTACTGGAACAAGCACGCCCGGACCAAGCGGGCCTTCGCCGGCGAGTGGCTGCGGACCGGGGACAAGTTCCACCAGGATGTCGATGGCTACTTCTACTACTTCGGCCGCGGCGACGACCTGCTGAAGGTGAGCGCCCAGTGGGTGTCGCCGATGGAGGTGGAGGGGACGCTGCTGGCCCACCCCGCGGTGGCCGAGTGCGCGGTGGTGGGCGCGCTCGACTCGGAGGGGCTGCTGAAACCGAAGGCGTTCGTCTCGTTGCAGCCCGGCTACGCGCCCTCCGCCGAGCTCGCGGTCCAGCTCCAGGAGTTCGCCCGCGCCCACCTGCCGCCCTTCAAGCGCCCCGCCTGGATAGAGTTCGTGGCCGAGTTCCCCAAGACCCCGACGGGGAAAATCGAGCGCTACCGGTTGCGCTCGGGAGGGTAGGGCCCGTCTTCACCGCGGAGCCGCGGAGACGCGGCGAGGCCGCGGCCAGCAGGCCCACTTCGTGCCCACAGTCCCAAGACCAGGGGGTGGCGGCTGAGGGCTCGTGGATGAGAGTGCTGCGTCTTGCCGTACTCTACCGCTATCATATGGTCTTGAGATGCAGTTCGACGAGAACACCTTTCGACAATTCATACACCTGGCCCGGCAGCGGCCCGAGTGGCGGGAAGAACTGCGCCGCGTCATCCTCACCGAGGAGCTCTTGGGGCTTCCCGAGCGCCTCGCGCGCATCGAAGACGCCATCGAGCGCCTGGTGGAAGTACAGGTGCGGGCCGAGGAGCGACACGCGGCCAGCCAGGCGCGTACCGAGCAGCGGCTGGGGGAGTTGGCGGCTGCCCAGGCGCGCACCGAGCAGCGGCTGGAGCGGCTGGAGACCGTGGTGGAAACTCTGGCCCAGGCCCAGGCGCGCACCGAGCAGCGGCTGGAGGAGTTGGCGGCTGCCCAGGCGCGCACCGAGCAGCGGCTGGAGCGGCTGGAGACCGTGGTGGAAACTCTGGCCCAGGCCCAGGCGCGCACCGAGCAGCGGCTGGAGCGGCTGGAGACCGTGGTGGAAACTCTGGCCCAGGCCCAGGCGCGCATCGAGCAGCGGCTGGAAGAACTCACGGCCGCCCAGGTGCGGACCGAGCAGCGCCTGCACGAGCTCAATCAGAAGATGAGCCCCATGATCGAAATCTTCGGTACCCATGCAGAGCGGGAGGGGCGGCTCCGGCTCGTCCCCGTGCTCGAGACAAAGGGCTACCGCCCGGAAGGACCGCCCCGCCCCATCGCCGTCGATGGTGAGGTCGATGTCGCCGTGCCCGTCCGCGATCCCGCCGGGCAGGAGTTCTGGGTCCTGCTCGAGGCTAAGGCGCGGCTCCACCGGGGTGATGTGGCGGGGTGGCACCGTCGCTTTACCCGCGATCGCGGCCCCGAGTTCCTGGCGCGGTTGGAAGCCGCTGGCGTTAGCCCGCCCTTTCTGCGCTACGCGTACGGACTCCAGGTCTACGATGACGCCACTGCGGCTGGCGTGGAATTCGGAGTCGGCATTCTCGCTGATGACGGCGAACGAGTAGCGCCAAGGCCGTGGTCGCCCGCTCAGTAGGAGCGCGTGGTGGGGAAAGACGCTGTCAGTACGGCGCCAGCACTCGGTCGGCCACGACCAGCTTCAGGATCTCGGTGGCGCCCTCGTAGATGCGGAGCATGCGTACCTCGCGGTACAGCCGCTCCACTGGCACTCCCGAGACGACGCCCAGGCCACCGAACAACTGCACCGCCGAATCGACCACCCGCTGAGCGGCCTCCGTGGCGTACAGCTTGGCCATGGCCGCCTCGCGCGTGACCCGCTCGGCGCCGCGGTCCTTGGCCCACGCGGCGCGGTAGATCAGCAGCGCGCTGGCGTCGATCTCCACTGCCATGTCGGCCAGCTTCTCCTGCACAAGCTGGAACTTCGCCAGGGGCTGGCCGAAGGCGACGCGCGACCGGGCGCGGGCGACCGCCTCGTCCAGGGCGCGGCGGGCGAGTCCCAGGGCCGCGGCGCCGACCGTGGAGCGGAACACGTCCAGCGTGGCCATGGCGATCTTGAACCCCTCGCCGGGCTTGCCCAGCAT
>JACQUR010000301.1 GCA_016210245.1 Chloroflexota bacterium | reverse complement strand
GCCCCGAGGGCGGCAGAGGGTGCGCGGGCTGGGAGGTCGTTCCTGCACCCGGTGCTCCGCCACGCTCTGCCGCGCTCGGCGCGGCGGGCAGACAGGGCCGTCTGCCCCTACGAGCCTCGCGCACAAAAACTGGTCAGACCCAGCGTGCCGCGGCAGACCGCTGCTGAAAGAGCAAACGCGAGAAGAGAGACGCGTCCCACGCGAACGACCGACCGGTCACGCTCCACGCACCGCTCGTGGCGTCGCATGGCCTTCGGCTATGCTCGGGAAGAACGGTGCGACACGGGCAGTGCTGAAAGAACGGCTCGCCACCCAGCACTGAGATACCGTCCCGCTCGACAGCGGGGTCCAGCAGTGCCGCAGCCAATCGATCCACGGGAACGAGGTATCCGCCAGCGGAATCCCAACTGTCGGGGGTGACACAGGCGACGCAATGCAGCGGACAGCCCTGGAATTTCACCGTGCTTCGGCGCCCCGGCCCTTCGATAAGGCTATGATGTACGAAGCCCGCAATGCGGACACACGCACGCTCGGCTATCTCCCCAGGTGAGGCCGGCGCCAGATGCAGGAAGGTCGGGGGTGCAGCGCACGCGAGCGCCTGTCCGCTTCCCCAATACTCCTCAAGCTGTCGTCGGAGCGCCGTCGGCGGGCGCTCGGGGTGCTCCACCAGCACCGCGCCGGTGATGGGGCCCAGCAGGATGGTGAAGTTCAGGCATTGGTCCCTCCTTGATGCTCAGGGCGCGCCGGGGTATCCGACGTTATCGGGCCAGGGAGCGCGCTCACTTCGGTGATGCGCTGGCCGAGTGCTGTCACCGCCACGTCCAGTTCACGCTTCCGGTCGGTCGGCAGCACCCGATCGCCCAGCGGCTTGCACCCTCCCAAAGAGGGCTCGCCCCCGCGCTTCGACGCCCAGGTCTCCCCGAACGCCGGCGGGCTGCTACAAAGGTGCCTTGGTGCCTCCTTTGGCCGGACTTGCACCGGCGAGTCATCATGAGCTTTCAGGACGCACTGCCCCTCAGAGTTTTGCGCGGGGCGAGGCGGCCCCGACAGCCCCAGCCGGGAGGCCAGGCCAGGGGCTAGAATGAAGGTAGACGAGTCAACCCTCAGGCCTCGAGCCTGAGCAGGAGGCAAGCGATGCGACGGCGGTGGCAAGGCGGCGATACCGAGCTCTCGGCCCGTATGTTCCTGGTCATGTTCCTGCTGGCGGCGCTGTACCTGGGCTTCATCACCGTCCTGGCCTCGGCCGGGGTCGACCTCCCCTCCGTGATCCTCATCGCCGCGGTGCTGCTGGGCATCCAGTACTTCTTCTCCGACAAGATTGCCCTGTGGTCGATGGGTGGTCGGGTGGTCTCGCCCCAGGAGGCGCCCGAGCTGCACGCACTGGTGGAGCGGTTGGCGGCCATGGCCGACATGCCCAAGCCCCAGGTGGCCCTGGTACCCCACGCCATGCCCAACGCCTTCGCCACCGGGCGTGGCCCGGGCTCGTCGGTGGTGGCGGTGACCACCGGGCTGCTCGACCGCCTCGACCCGCCGGAGCTGGAGGCGGTGCTGGCCCACGAGTTGAGTCACGTCCGCAACCGCGACGTGCTGGTGATGACCCTGGCCAGCTTCTTCGCCATGGTGGCCCAACTGCTGCTGCGCTCGATGTGGTGGGGAGGCATGGGCGGCGGGCGGCGGCGGGACAACGCCGGGCTGATCTACCTGGCCTCGCTGCTGGTGTGGGCGATCAGCTTCCTCCTGATCCGCGCCCTGTCGCGCTACCGTGAGTACGCGGCCGACCGCGGCGGCGGGCTGCTCACCGGCGCCCCCTCCCAGCTCGCCTCTGCCCTGAGCAAGATCAGCGGCAGCGTGCAGCGCATCCCCAGCCGCGACCTGCGCGAGGTGGAGGCCATGAACGCCCTGTTCATCATCCCCGCCCTCGGGCGCGGCTCGCTCATGGAGCTGTTCGCCACCCACCCACCGCTGGAGGAGCGCATCGAGCGGCTGATGCGCCTGGCGGCCGAGATGGAGCGGCCAGGATGAGCTGGTTGGAGGCGCTGTTTGCCCAGGTCCGCCCTTCAGGGCGGCAGCCCAGCAGGATGGAGCGGCCAGGATGAGCTGGCTGGATGCGCTCTTCGGCCGGGCGCGGGTGCCGAAGTCGCGCCTGGAGCAGCTCTTCGCCCTCACCACCGCGCAGGTCACCCTGGAGACCAGCTTCGGCCTGCGCCCGAGCGGGCGGGCCGGCCTCGTCTTCCGGGCGGTGGAGTCGTCCTTCTTCGAGACGGCCGAACAGGAGCTGGCGGAGCTGCTCCAGCTCGCTCGCCAGGAGACGGGCACCACGGTTTCGCGCCAGCGCGACCGCTACGGCTACGAGTGGCTGGTCCTGGAGGACGAGCAGCTCGAGGACCTGGTGGCCACCGCCCACCAGGTAGGCCAGACCCTCCAGGACCACGGCTTCGGCGACCGCCTGCTGGCCGCGGTCTTCGGCTTCAAGGACGCGGACGGCCTGCCGGCCTACTGGATCTACAACTACAAGCGGGCCAGCTTCTACCCCTTCGCCCCGCTGGCGGGCGAGCAGCGGCGCAACAACCCGCTCGAGCTGCGCCTGGCCGCCGTCATGCGCCGCGAGCTGCCGCTGGAGCCCGACCAGGCCCGCTGGTACCCGCTGTGGGGTGCGCCGGTCGAATGATGAGTGCTGAGTGCTGAGTGCTGAGTGCTGAGTGCTGAGTGCTGAGTGAGAGGCAGACTACTCAGGACTCAGCACTCAGGACTCAGCACTCCATTCCCCCGCGCTTGCAGGAACAGCAGTGCGGCCCGGCAGTAGGCCTCTGCCAGGGCCTGGCGGGTGTCGTCCTGCTGGAGCAGCGCGCCTTCGGTTGGATTGGTCACGAACAGCGGCTCGCCGACCACGGTTGGCATCCCGCTGGGCCGCGCCACGCGCGGGGTCTTCGGGCCGGCCAGGAAGAGGTGGCCGTAGGGCTTGTTCAGCCCGGCGTCATCCCGGGCGCCCAGGTCGCGCGGCGCGTAGCCGAGCTGGTCCAGGGCCTCCAGGAACTGGACCTGAAGGCGCTGCGCCAGCTCCTGTGCCTCCGCGCCGCGCGGATGGTGCTGGCAGTAGAACGTGGCAGTCCCGCGCACCGCGCTGCTTTCCGCGCCGTTGTGGTGGATGGAGAAGCACAGCGCCGCCCCGGCCTGGTTGGCCACGTCCACCCGGGCCTGCAGGTCGTCATCCTCACTCACCCGGCCGTCCTCGTTCACGTCCTCTCCGACGGCGGCCACCTCCGCGTCATGATCGCGAGTGAGCACCGCCTGCAACCCCGCCTGCTCCAGCAGCTCGGCCAGGCGGAGCGCCACGTCCAGGTTGACCTCCTTCTCCAGCAGCGCCACCCCGCCCGGGCCGCGCAACACCGCTCCGATGTAGCGCCCCCCATGGCCGGGATCGATGGCGATGAGAGGCGGTGACTCCCGGGCGAACGCCAATCGCGCGGGGGCACGCGCGGCCCAGGCCAGAGCCAGCAGCGCGCCAGTCTGGCGGAGGAAGGTTCGGCGGGAACGATGTGTCGGCATGCCAGGCTACTCAATTATCCTCGTGCTGGCGCAGGCGTTCAATCCCACGGAAGCGACCCCTGATGTTTTGATAGAAGCGGTCACGGGGAGAGGCCGTAGCG
>JACQUR010000295.1 GCA_016210245.1 Chloroflexota bacterium | reverse complement strand
CTCCCGCAGCGTCCTGCCCACCGAGGACCAGGTCCCCAGCCTGGCCGCCGCGCGCTAGCTTCCCTGGGAGCGCAGGAATCCTGCCTGCCCGAAGCGCCACAGGCCATCGGCCTGTTCCACCGGATGTGGTGGCACAGGCCGCTGGCCTGTAGGCTCCCTCCACAGTGGGCTCCCTGCGAAATGAACCCTTGGTGATGCTGACGCAGACCCCTGAACCGCACTCCCCAGGCCGTCCGGCAGCTTCACTGGGGCGTCCCGTCAAGGAGCAAACATCTCCGCCAGGGTGTCCAGGACCTTCAGGGCAGTGCCCGCGTCCAGGTGGCCAACGCGCCTGGCCAGCCGCTCTCGATCGACCGTCCGAATCTGGTCCAGCGCGATCCGTCCAGCCTGGCCGCCGAAGGCCACAGGCACCCGCCACGGGTAGGCGTGCCCCTGCGTGGTCATGGGTGCCACGACCACGGTTCGTAGCGCCTGGTTCATCTCGTCAGGGGAGACTACCACACAGGGACGCGTCTTGCGCATCTCGCTCCCGCGCGTTGGATCAAGCCGCACGAGGACGACGTCGAACCGGCTGACGCCTACCACTCCCACTCCGTCTCATCGAAGTCCGTCGGCGTCTCCGGGTCGAGGAGCCGGTCCTCCCCACGCTCGGCCATCGCGTGAGCCGCCTGGGCCCAGCCCTCCCGGACGCTCCGCACAGGCTGCACGATGAGCCGCCCGTTCTCGACGGACAGCTCCACTGTATCGCGGATGCCGCACTCTTCCAGGAGCGTCCTGGGAATGCGCAGCCCGCGCGAGTTGCCAATACGAACAATGCTGGCACGCATCGCGGCCCCTCCTGGCACACTTCTACAGGTAGTATACACAATGTAATTACTTTGGGACAGGCACGCTCGGCGTCCACGTAGGCGTGGAGGGGGCCGGCATCGACCACGAGGGCTATGGGACGCTCACCTGCCCAAGATCTCCTCGATCCGCTCGGAGATGTCGCCAGTGGCTGGAGAGACTGATGTAGGACTCGGACCCGCTCAGGGCTGCTATACTTGCGGGTATGAGCGTGCGGAAGGCCATTACCCTCCAACTGGAGGCTGGGGACTATGATCGCCTGGCAGCGGAGGCGAAGCGGCTGGGCATGTCGCCTGGCGCGCTGGCGCGGGTCTACGTGCGCACCGCTCTTGCGGGGAACGGTGAGACTGCGGCCGAGCGGAGGCGCCGGGCTGGCCTTGCGGCGCTGCAAGGCTTGGCGGCCCTTCGCGACCGCCTGCCGGAGGGTGAGCCGGTTGACGTGGTGCAACTCATCCGAGACGGGCGGGAGGAACTCGACCGGCGGACGGCGCTGTAGGTGACCATCGTCGTCGAGGCCAATCTGGTGGTCGTCCTGGCGACCGGGGATCCGCGAGCCGGCACCGTTGAGCGCCACCTGCAGGCCTGGCTCGACGCTGGCGAGGAGTTGCATGCCCCTGTTCTCCTCCCCTATGAGGCTGCCAACGCCCTCACCCGGCTGGTCGTAGCGGGACGGCTCGCGGCCAACGACCTCCCTGAAGCATGGGCGCTCGTGGAGCGGATGCCCATCCAATTGCATCCACTGGCCGCTGTCCCGCAGGTTGTTGTGGCCGCGCTTCGTCTCAATCGCCAGAGTGCCTATGACGCCGCCTACCTTGTCCTGGCCCAACACCTCGACGCTCACCTCTGGACCTTGGACGGCCCCCTGGCACGCAATGCCGCGGGGCTGGGCTTCCCGGTACACCTCGTCCGGTAGAGCAGTTATGCCAACACAGTTTGTCTGCAGCTCGCACGGGCAAGGAGCAGTCGGCCTTACACCTGTGCGATCGGCAGCGTCTCCAGGCGCCTCAGGATCACCGCCTTGTGATGCTCGGCCATCGGCAGGTCGGGCAGAGCCGCCGGCCAGGTGGCCCTGGCGCGTTCCACGGTCGCCTGCACCTCCCGGAGCAGGATCCGGGAGTTCGGCAGCTCGATACGGCGCGCAAGGCGCTGGAAATGCTCCCGCGCCAGGGCCGGGGTGCGCCGCTCGCCCGCCAGGTTCAAGGCAAGCGTCTCATCATCCGGGAGGTACTGGACCGTCGAGACGATATCGTAGGCCGGCGCCAGGTCTGGACGGAGCGGGTCCTGGTAGAGCAGTGAGATGTTCTTGGCGTGCGCGTCGCCGTTGCCGAGCAAGATGTCCACCACCAGGCGGCGGGTCAGTTGGCGCAGGTCACGGAGGCCTTCGCGCGTCCGTGCCAGGATGATACGCAAGATGGTGTCGTAGTTCGTGTGCCCGTACTTCTCCGCCGGGCGCAGGCCCAGCACCTGGGCGAAGTCCTCGATGTGGATGCGCCGTCCGGCCTCACGATCGAAGCGTCGGATCGCGAGGAGTTTCCCCTCCATGCCCGCCAGGCCAGCCACGTTCAGCGCGCGCACGTCATCCAGCCAGAACTCGGGGGTCTCGACGCCGGCGAGCTGCGCCAGCCGCATACTCGTGAACTCGTTCTCGGGCAGGAACGGGTAGGCCGGATGGGGCAGCTTCACGATGATGCTTCCCGTCTGCCCCTCCGTAGCGAGCGTGTAGCGAGCCCTCGGGTCGCGCAGCACCGAGAACTTCAGTTGCACGCCGGAGAGCGAGAACCTGCTGGTTGGGCGGCCGACCTGTTGGCCGACCTCGACGTCGACGGACACACCAAAGAAGGAGCGCGCCGCCGCTGGTGCCCGGTCCGTCGGCGTCGCGGTGATGGCCCCGGGCAGATCCCCGCCCGTAGCTGCCAGCAGCTCGAACTCGGCGTCCTCGTGGACGCGTACCTCGGCCGCGATCCGCGCCCGCAGCGCGCCTTCGGGTAGCAGGTTGGTGAAGAATGGCGGCAGACGGATCGCGGCGTAGTTGAGGCTGTTCTTCGGATTGGACAGCAGCGATCGGCTGCGCTCGTCGGCCTCGCCGACGTACGCTTGGGAGAGGACCGGCCGCCGCGCGTCCACGACGTAGTCGGGGTCGGCCAGGAAGACCGTCCGCCCGTTGTAGTTGGCAAGGTGGCCGACTCGTCGGTCCCCCAGGTGGATCACCAGCACGCGCATCCGCTCAGGCACGGGTGTCCTCGTCCGGCACGATCAGGGCATCGACGCCGGTGACGCGCGCTGCCTCCACCATCGGCTCCGGGCTGGCTGGCAGCGTGGCCTCCTCGGCCACGATGGCAATGCGTGCCTTCAGCGCCAGTGCCAGCGCCAGCAGAGTGTCGAGGCGAGGATTGGCCATCCCCAGCTCGATCTTCGAGATCTGCTGCTGGGAAACCCCGGCCATTTCCTCGAGCTGCGCCTGGCTGAGCCCACGCCGCCGCCGAAGTTGCACCAACTGGTCGACCACCTCCCGCCGCCGCATCCTACCATCTCCTACTGGTCAACTGCCTGTCAAACCAATTATAGCTGGTCAGCAGGCTCGCATCACAAAGGAGTACCAGATTGAGATGGTTGCCAGGTCGCTCTTGCCATCTCTACCTTGTGGACGTGCTGGCAGGCCTGGGACTCAGACCCGCTCAGGGCTGCTCTACTGCGGGTATGAGCGTGCGGAAGGCCATTACCCTCCAACTGGAGGCTGGGGACCATGGCAGCAATGGACCCTAGGGGAGTAGATTGAATGCGGGAGTATGGGAGGGCCGCACGACCCTGAAGTGGCGGCGATCTAGAGTAGCGACTTCTACGATTCCCAGCCGCTCGGCGGCCACCACGACGGACGCATCGACCGTTCCCAGCCGCAGGTCGCGGTAGGTCCACACGAGTTCGGCGATGCGCAGCCAGTCACCCGGCTGCACAGGCTCGACGGCAAACGCCCCGCTGGCCACATCCCCCAGGAAGCGCACCTCCGCCTCGGCGCCGAGTCGCGTCGCTATGAAGTAGACGACCTCGGTGATCACCAGGTGCGGGACAACCAGGGGCCCGGGATGCGTTTCCAGCAGCGCCAGGCAGGCCGCATGGTGGCGATCGTCGGCATCCACATAGGCGTAGAGCGGGCCGGCATCGACCAGGAGCGCTATGGGCCACTCTCCTGCCGCAGGATCTCCTCGATCCGCTCGGAGATGTCGTCGCGGCCGCTGCGTCCGGCCCCGGCGGCAAGCAGCCGGCGCCGGGCGCCAATGCCCAGGTGAGACTCGATCGCTTCCCGAGTGAGTTCGGAGATGGTGGTGCCGCGCCGCGCAGCCTCGTGCCGCAGCCGCGCGTCGAGCTCGTCGGTAAGCTTCACCGTGGTCCGCTTCATGGTATGCTAGCATACCACAGGGGCTTCACCTGGCGCCATGAGCAAGGAGCAGTCGGCTGTGCGCTTGTGCGATCGGCAGCGTTTCCCGGCGCCCCAGGATAGCCGCCTCATGATGCTCGGCGCTCTGCATAGGCGCAGATACGACGGATCAGAAAAACTCCGTGTCTCCGTGGTGAACGTCTCCTCGTCTGAGCGTCTCCCTGCTGAACCTCGCGTCCCAGGTAGACCGCCGCGCCCACTCCCGCTATCATGGCATGGCCGGCCGAGAACACCGCCGGCGGAGCCCGCTGAAAGGAGAACGGGGATGACGAGTGTGCAGTTGCCCAGGCCGGTGGACGTGCCGGCCGGCATCGTGGATGCCGCGGGGCGGCCGGTGTGGGGCTCGGACCTGATCCTCGACATGTTGCGCCTGCTGGAGGTGGAGTACGCCGCCGTGCTGCCCGGCTCCACCTTCCGGGGCATCCACGATTCGGCTGTGAACTACACCGCCAACCGGCGCCCGGAGCTGATCCTCTGCAACCACGAGATGATCACGGTCTCCATCGCCCGCGGCTACGCCCGGGTCACGGGCCGGCCGATGGCAGCCATCGTCCACAACGTGGTGGGGCTGCTCAACACCAGCATGACCATCTACGACGCCTGGTGCGACCGGGTGCCCGTGCTGGTCCTCGGCGCAACGGGGCCGGTGGACGCTACCAAGCGACGACCCTGGATCGACTGGATCCACACCGCCAACGTCCAGGGCAACCTGGTGCGCGACTTCACCAAGTGGGACGACCAGCCCGCCTCGGTGGCCGCCATCCCGGACTCGCTGCTGCGCGCCTACCGCATGGCGGTCACCGAGCCGGCCGGCCCGGTCTACGTGTGCTTCGACGTGAGCCTGCAGGAGCAGGAGCTGCCCCAGCCGTTCGCACTGCCGAACGTGGCCCGCTACCGCCCGGCTGCTCCACCCGCGCCAGACCACGGCGCCCTGCGCGAGGCTGCGCGGTGGCTGGTGGGCGCCGAGCGCCCGCTGGTCTTCGCCGACCGGGTGGGTCGCAGCGCCCAGGCGGTGCGGACGCTGGTGGAGCTGGCGGAGTTGCTGGCCCTGCCCGTCGTCGACCTGGGTGCCCGCCACAGCTTCCCCACCCCCCACGCCCTGGACTTCGCCGGCCTGGAGAAGGACCTGCTGCGCGAGGCGGACGTGGTGTTGGGCCTGGACCTGGTCGACCTGGACGGCGCCCTGCGCCTGCCGGTGGACTACACCACCCGGACCGCCGCCCGCCTCGACGTGGCCGGCCAGAAGGTCATCCACCTCTCCCTGGACGAGCTGATCCACCGCGGCCTGACCACCGACTACCAGGCCCTGCCGACGGTCGACCTGCCGATGCTGGCCGAGCCCGGCGTGGCGCTGCCCCTGCTCCTGGAGGAGTGTCGCACGCTGCTGGACGCGCCAGCGCGGACGCGCATCGAGCGGCGGCGCCAGGCGCTGGAGTCGCGCCAGGGGCAGTTGCGCGCCCAGCAGCGGCGCTACCTGGAGCGGCAGTGGGACCACCCGCAGATCACCGAGGCGCGCGTGGTGGCCGAGCTATGGGAGGCGATCAAGGACGAGCACTTCATCTTCACCCTCGGCCGCATCCGGCGCATGGCCCCCGGGGTGTGCCACATCGCCGGGCCGGAGCAGCACCTGGGCGGCGGCGGCGGCGGAGCGGTCGGCGCGGGTCCCGGCGTGGCCCTCGGCTCGGCGCTGGCGCTCAAGGGCAGCGGCAAGCTCCCTGTGGCGCTCATGGGCGATGGTGAAACCTTCTCCTCCATCCAGGCGCTCTGGACCGCGGCCCACTACGGCATCCCCTCGCTCTGGGTGGTCTACAACAACCGCTCGTACTACAACGACGAGGACCACCAGGACCGCGTAGCCAAGCTGCGCGACCGGCCCCCGGAGAACCGCTGGATCGCCCAGCGCATGGAGCGCCCGGAGGTCGACTTCGCCGCCCTGGCCCGCACCTTCGGCCTGGCCGGCGAAGGCCCGGTCAAGGCTGCCAGCGACCTCGGCCCGGCCCTGCGCCGCGCCGTCGAAGCCGTGAAGGCCGGGCGCCTGGCTGTAGTGAACGTCTGGACGGAGAACCGTTCGCAAGGGTAGTGGCGAGTGGCGAGTGGTTAGTGGCTAGTACTCCCTCGTCGCGCGGAGGGGCAAGTCCTCCGCGCGACGAGGGACGAATGCGCGATAATTGAGAACACCAGAGCATCCACGGAGGCAGATGTGGGCACTCGTACCCTTCCGCTCGAACTGCCCGAGGAATTAGTCGCGCTTCTCGGCTCTCCCGAAGCCGCGATAGCAAAGGCGAAAGAGTCGCTAGTGCTGGAGCTGCTCCGCGAAGCTCGGCTCAGCCAGGGGCAGGCTGCGCGACTCCTCGGCTTAACCCGCTGGGACATCCTCGACTTGATGGCCCAACACGACATTGCCTCGGGGCCAGAGACCGCCGAAGAGGCGCGCCAGGAGATCGAGGACGCACGTCCCCTCCGCCAGGGCCGTTAGTGCCGTGGCCGCCATCAGCAATAGTAGTCCGCTCATCCTCTTCGCCAGGACCGGGCGTCTGGACCTTTTGCGCGAGGTATTCACCGAGATACTCATCCCCTCAGCCGTGCGCGACGAGGTCGTTGGCGAGGGAACCGGACGTCCTGGCGCTGCTGAGGTGGCGGGCGCATCGTGGATCAAGACGAAACCTCTGGCGAGCTTGGACATCGCGCGAGCATTGCTCACCGAGTTGCAGCGTGGCGAGGCCGAGGCTATTGCCCTCGCGGGAGAGTTGGGTGGGCAGATGCACATTCTCCTGGACGACCGCAAAGCTCGCCAATTCGCCCGCAGGCGAGGCCTGCGCGTGCTCGGAAGCGGGGGGGCGCTGGTGCTGGCCAAGGAGCAGGGAGCTCTGCCTCTCCTCCGCCCGGTCCTCGACGAGCTACGCTCAGCCGGCCTTCGCCTCAGCGACAGTGTGTACTACCAACTGCTCGCTATCGCCGACGAACGGCCGGCCGCTGACTATCCAATGTAGAAGGCGCTTACTCCCCGCGCGCTATCTGCCAACCGGGGCGCGCGGTCGACGGCTGGGGCGCCTCGGCCGGCTCGTCGGCCTCCACGCGCAGCAGCTCGTGGAAGGCAGCCATGGCCACTCGGATCTGGCTCTCATCCGGCTGGCGGGTGGTCAGCTTCTGGAGCAGCAGCCCCGGCAACACCATCAGCCGCACCAGGAAGTGCTCGTAGTGCTTGCCGCCGAACTTGAGCACCTCGTAGGCGATGCCGGCGATCACCGGGATCAGGACGAT
>JACQUR010000030.1 GCA_016210245.1 Chloroflexota bacterium | reverse complement strand
CGCCCCCGGGGGCCGGACCAAACCCCCCGGCCCCCTTCCCTACCCGGGATGGGGGAGCCGTTGGGGGATGGGGGTGGCTCCCCCTTCCGTGGTTGGGATGGGGGCTGGGGGGTTTGGTCCGGCCCTCCAACCTACTCTGCATCCTCCAGTTGCTCGATCTCCCCGAAGCCCAGGGCCTGGTAGACCCGGTTGGTGGCCGAGATGATCCGCGCGGGACGTTGTGCGCTGGCGTTGACGTGCTGGTGGATCGTGTTGACCGGGATGTAGACGGCGTCGCCTGCCTTCCAGTCGAAGCGCTTCGGCTCGCTAGCGACCTTCCAGTGGTAGCCATCCTCGCGGATGTCCGCGTCCACGTCCCAGTGCAGGTCGTAGCCCTCACCCTCCAGCACGAAGAACGCCTCCTCGGCCACGTGGCGATGCTTGCCCGATCGTCCGCCGGGCGGCAGCTCCTGGAGGTACACGTCCAGGCTCTCCACCCGCACGTCGTCCATGTTCGCGTTGGCAACGTGCTTGATCCGCCCGTGGCGCGACTCCTCCCAGGGCATGTCCTCCGGGTGGATCACCTTCTTGCGCTCGGGCAGCCGCCGCTTGAACGCCTCGGCCTCGCGCAGCCGCTGGTCGTAGAAGCTGGCCGTCTTCTGGCCGCGCTTCCAGCTCTCGGACTCTCCTAGCGCCATGGCTCAGCCCTCCTTGGTGGAGTGCAGATTTGAGATTTGAGAGTGCAGATTTTGGATCTCAAATCTGCACTCTCAAATCTCAAATCTCAAATCTGCACTCTCGCAACTATCGAACTGCTCCCCGGGCCGATGGCCCGCCTTTGCAGGCGGTGTTTCCTCCGAGAGCTTGGTCTGCTCCACCAGGTTCAGGAAGTTGAACAGCGGCTTGGACTTGATGATCAGCACCCGCGCCGGCTTCTCCGGGTCGTCGTTGATGTGCTGGTGGGTGCAGTTGTGGTGGACCACCATCACGTCGCCGGCCTGCCAGTCGTAGCGCTGGCCGTCGTGGAGGTCGTGGCCGTGCCCCTCCAGGATGTACAGCAGCGCCTCGTTCTGGTGGGCGTGGGTGTAGCCCACCCCGCCCGGCGCCAGCTCCTCCACGTGCATGTAGACCGTCTGGCCGGGCATGGTCGAGGGGGTCAGGATCTCCATCTTGTGGAAGACCGCCGGCCCGCCCGACCAGGGCACGTCCTCCCAGTGGCGCACGCGCGGGTGCTCCTTCATCCACTTTCGATAGCCAGCGATGCTGTACTGGGAGCTGGTCAGGCCGCGGACGAAGATGCGGTCCTTCTCCCAGGCCATCTGCTTCTGCTCGTCAGCCATGTATCCCCCTTGTCCGGGTTGAAGGTTGGATCCAACCTTCAACCTCCAACCTCCAACCTCCTCAGCGCACGGAGCACCTTCTCCGGGGTGATGGGCAGCTCCTTGACGCGCACGCCCACGGCGTCGAAGATCGCGTTGCCGATGGCCACGGGCACCACCGGCGCCGCCGCCTCGCCGAGCCCGTGCGGCTCCCCCTCACCGCCAGGGCGCTCGAGCAGCCCATTGGAGCACGCGCGCGGCAGGTCTTTGGCCGAGGGGATCATGTAGTCGGACAGGTTGGGGTTGACGAGCCGCCCGCCCTCGTAGACCATCTCCTCCATCAGCGCCTGGCCCACGCCAAAGGCCGCATTGCCATCGTTCTGGAGCGAGGCCAGGGTCGGGTTGACTACCTTGCCCACGAAGGCCTGGATGTCGACGTTGAGCACCGTGACCCGCCCTGTCTGGGTGTCCACCTCCACCTCCGCCCCGGCCGCGCTCTGGTGGAAGTGGCAACTGGCGATGCCCAGTCCGGTCACGGGGTCGAGGCCGCCCCGGGTGCTGAAGGTACCGTGGCCCAGCAGGTTGCCGCGCCGCGAGCGGCGGACCACCTCCCCGTAGTCCAGCCCGCGCTCCCGAGCGCCGCGGATGAACACCCATCCATCTTCAGCCTCCAGGTCGTTCGGCGACACCTCCAGCATGCCAGCCGCCAGGTCGAACAACTGGCCGCGCACGTCGGCTGCGGCAAGACGCACGGCGGTGCCCATCATGAAGGTCGAACGGCTGGAACTGGTGGTCTGGTCCCAGGGAGTCACGTCGGTATCGGCGAAGGTGACCGCCATCCGTTCCAGGGGCAACCGCAGCTCGTCGGCGGCCATCTGGGCCAGGATGGTGCGCGAGCCCTGGCCGATCTCGGTGGTGCTGGTGATCACCGTGCCGCTGCCATCCTCGTTCAGCTTCACCATCGCGGTCGAGGTAGAGGGGGTGATGGTGGTCTTGATGGTGCAGGCCACACCCTTGCCGCGGACCAGTCCTGAGTCCTGAGTCCCGAGTGCTGAGTGCTGAGCGGGGACCTTGGACTCAGGACTCAGCACTCGGGACTCAGGACTCCGTAGGCCGATGTGCTGCGCGACCGCGTTCAGCAACTGCGGGTAGTGCAGGTCCTCCAGCACCTGGCCGGTGGAGAACTGGTCGCCGTCATGGACGATGTTCTTCAGCCGCAGCTCGAGCGGGTCGATGCCCAGCGCGGCGGCGATGATGTCCATCTGCGACTCGTACGCCCACGTCACCTGGGGGATGGCGTAGCCGCGGAAACCGCCGGAGGGCGTCGTATTGGTGTACACGGCGTAGGAGTCGACCGAGACGTCCGGGATGTTGTAGGGGCCGATCACCCCATAGCCGCCGTTCTTGATCGTCCGCGGGCTCACGTCGGCGTAGGCGCCGGCGCCCCACAGGATGCGCGCCTGGCGGGCAACGATGGTCCCATCCTTTCGCACGCCCGTCCGCAGGGTGGTCGCGGAGGCATGGCGGGTGACAGTGTAGAACTCCTCGTTGCGCTTCAGCTCCAGCCGCACGGGGCGGCCGCCCAGCCGCCAGCAGAGCGCGGCCAGCAGCGGCTCGTGTCGTGGATAGGTCTTGCCCCCGTAGGCGCCGCCGATGTTGTAGGCGATGATCCGCACCCTGGACTGTGGGATCCGGAGCGTCTCGGCCACCTGGAAGCGGGCGGTGTAGGGGCTGGAGCAGGCCGACCAGATGGTGATGCGCCCGCTGTCCATGCGCGCCACGGCGACGTGCGGCTCCAGCGAGCAGTGCTGCTGGTGCGGGGTGCGGAAGGTGTCCTCGAAGACGTGGTCCGCCTTCGCCATCGCCGCCTCGGCGTCGCCCTTGCGCAGCCGATAGTAGTTGAAGATGTTCTTGCCAGCCTCGGTGTTGAGGACGATGTCGGGGTAGGTGAGGAACTCGCGCCGGCGGATCTGGTCGTGGATGGCCGGCGCGTCGGGCTGGAGGGCCTCCTCGGCGGTGACCAGGGCCGGCAGTTCCTCGTACTCGACCTCGATCAGCCCCAGCGCCTCCTCGGCGGTGTCTTCGTCGACCGCGGCCACCACCGCCACGGGCTCGCCCTGGTAGCGCACCTTGTCCATGGCCACCAGGGGCCGGTCCGGCAGCACCGGGCCGTAGTGGGAATTGATCTCCCCGCGCTCCAGGTCGCGCCCGGTGAGCACGCCTGCCACCCCTCGCAGCCGCTCCGCCTTGCTCGCATCCAGCTTGAGGATGCGGGCGTGGGCATACGGGCTGCGCAGGACCCTGGCGTGGAGCATCCCGGGCACCCGCACGTTGGGAGCGAACATCGCGCTCCCCGCCACTCGTTCGGCCGCGTCCAGCACCAGCGCCGGCTTGCCTACAGTACCCATTGTTCGCTGCCTCGCCTGAGGGTCGGAACGGATTGCTGTCAACGGATTTCCGGGAACGGATTGGAACAGATTCGGCGCCGAAT